>JAYVPD010000287.1:0-10993 GCA_043757515.1 Pseudobdellovibrionaceae bacterium | reverse complement strand
GAAAAGCTTTTTAGTGACTCAGTAAAACAGCAAGATTTCAAAGTAGGGGATGTCGTAACTGGTTCCGTAGTTGAAGTTCAGAGTGATTATGTCCTAGTCGACATCAATTACAAATCTGAAGGCCTAATTGATATTAATGAATTCAGAGTCATAGATGGCGTTCGCGATGTTAAAGTTGCCGACAAAATTGAAGTTCTTATCGATCGAATTGAAAATGAAAACGGCATGATCGTTTTATCTAAAGATAAAGCAGACATGTTACGAGCATGGACTGATATTACTAAAGCGGCAGAGAACGAAGAAGTAATTGAAGGCACTGTGATCGCAAAAGTTAAAGGTGGATTGCAAGTCGATATCGGCGTTAAAGCATTCTTACCAGGTTCTCAAATTGATCTAAGACCTGTTCGCAATATGGACATTTTCTTAGGCAAAAAATATAAATTCAAAGTTATCAAGTTCAACAAAAAACGTGGAAACATCGTTCTTTCACGCCGTGCGCTTCTTGAAGAAGAACGCGAGAATTTGAAAACACAAACTATCGATTCTATGCGCGAAGGTTCTATCGTTGCTGGTCTAGTTAAGAACATCACTGATTACGGTGCGTTCATTGACTTGGGCGGCATGGATGGACTGCTTCACATCACTGACATGAGCTGGGGCCGAATCAAGCATCCATCTGAAGTTATTAACGTAGGTGATGAAATCCAAGTTAAAGTATTAAAATACGACCAAGAAAAACAACGTGTTTCTTTGGGTCTAAAACAATTGCAGCCAGATCCTTGGGAAGCTGTAGCGGCTTCTTACCCAGTTGGTAAAAAGATTAAGGGTAAAGTCGTTTCTGTTACAGAATACGGCGCCTTTGTTGAATTGGCAGAAGGTGTTGAAGGTTTAATCCATGTTTCAGAAATGAGCTGGACTAAACGAGTTAAGCACGCGAACCAAATCGTACAGCCTACTCAAGAAGTTGAAGTGCAAGTTCTAGATATCGACAATGAAAATCGAAAAATCTCTTTAGGTATGAAACAGCTTATGGCTAACCCATGGGTTGAACTTAAGGATACGTACCCTCCAGGAACAATCATTGAAGGTGAAGTTAAATCCGTTACTGATTTTGGTGTTTTCATCGGAATCGAAGATGGTATTGACGGCCTAGTTCATATTTCTGACTTCTCGTGGACAAAACGAGTTAATCATCCATCAGAAATGTTTGCTAAAGCACAAAAAGTACGGGCGGTTGTTTTAGGTGTCGATATTGAAAACGAACGATTTAGCTTGGGCTTAAAACAGCTTGAAGCGGATCCTTGGTCAAACATTGAGACTAAATATGCAATTGGCACTCAGCATGAAGTGAAAGTGACTAAGGTTGCTGACTTTGGAGCGTTTGTTGAACTTGAAAGTGATATTGAAGGCTTGATCCACGTTTCTGAATTGACGACTGACAAGATCGCTAAACCAGATGATTTTGCAAAAGCGGGCTTGGTTTTAAGAGCAGAAGTTATCAGTATTGATAAAGATGCTCGAAAAATCGGTTTATCTTCTAAGCTTGTAAAACTTAGAGAGCAAAAAGCTGATGTTGATGATTATGTTAAGAAAGCAACGGCATCTTCTAAAACAGCATTCGGCGACGTGTTCGCAGATGCTCTTAAAGGTGTAAAGCCAGATTCTAAAAACTAATTATGTATAACTGCTCTCTTAGGTGGGCAGTACTCACTAAAGACCAGCTCTTTGATGACGTTACATGTAAAGATTAAAAAAGGACTCTCCGGAGTCCTTTTTTTTGTTAAACTCTCGGATACGTTACCAATCGGAGAGATCAAATGAAAAAAAGTTTTTTTATAAAATTAGCAATGATCGCACTTGTATTTTTTATTTTGGGATTCCTTTTCAAAAAAGGCGGCTCGTATTTGAACTCGGCCGATGACGACGATGTAAAAATGGACGTGGCAAAAAATAGCATTCTGCAAATGGAATTGAGTGGCGTGATCATGAATGGAAAACGCTTTATTAAAAATTTAAATAAATACAAAAAAGACAAAAACATTAAAGCGATTGTAATTAATATCAATTCTCCGGGCGGCGCAGTCGGTCCGTCGCAGGATATTTATAATGCGATTAAAAAAGCGCGAGAAGAAACCAAGAAACCGATTATTTGTGTAACGACGGGAATAATGGCCAGTGGTGCGTATTATTCGGCAGTTGGATGTGACAAAATCGTAGCGTCGTCTGGTTCGCTTGTGGGCTCGATCGGTGTGATAATGGAATTTGCTAATCTAGAAAAACTATATGACTGGGCTAAAATTAAACGATTTACGATCACTTCAGGAAAATTCAAGGACTCTGGAAATGAATTTCGAACGATGCGGGACGATGAAAAGGAACTTTTTCAAAGTATGATTTCTGAAGTTTACCAAGAATTCAGACTAACCGTGAAAGAGGCGCGTCGGCTTGACGACAAGACGTTAGACAATTATGCCGATGGCCGTGTGTTTACAGGTACAAAAGCAGTTAAATTAGGTTTTGCCGATCAAGTTGGAAATTTCGATGATGCGGTGGCCTTGGCGGCTCAAGAAGCGAATTTGGGAAAAGACTATGAATTGATTGAAATTCCAAAACACAAAAAATCCATTTTTGATTTCGGAGAATCTGGCGAAGAAGATCCGGTTAACTCGATCGCTTCACTTAAAGGACTTGCGCCCAATCAGATAATTGCCGATTCGATAGAAAAAATATTTAGAATGAAATATTTAAATCAACCAATGATGATAATGCCGGGCTTTTGGAATCAATAAATTAGAATGAAAAAACAAACGAAAAAGAAACTAGATAAAACAAAAGCTAAATTCATTCCCAAAAAAAAGGCGGCTGTAAAATCGTCGTCCCCTAGGGAATTGCACACGGCTTCATCTAAACTGGAATCTACTTCGTTAGTTAAAAACATTTTATTTAGACCAGATCGCTATAAATATATTAAAAAACAAGGTGCTCCAAATTCCCAAGGGTGTGTTTTTTGTGAATCGGCGGGATCTAGTCAGCCAGAATCCTTGTGTGTTTATAAATCTAAACATTCGATGATTATTTTAAATAAATTTCCATACAACAGCGGCCATGTGTTGGTACTGCCTCAGCGTCATTGCGGTGATTTGTTTAAGCTATCCGATGACGAATACCTAGACCTTATGGAAACCGTCCGATTGGCTGGCAAGGCAGTGATGGCGATTTATGCTCCGTCGGCATTTAATATGGGTATGAATCATGGCGCTTGGTCGGGCGCAGGCATTCCCGAGCATTTACATTTTCACGTCATTCCAAGATGGGCAGGCGACTTGAATTTTTTCCCATTAATTGCTCAGACAAAAGTCGTTATTGAAACTCTTGAGCAGACATATACGAATTATATGAGTTATTTTAATAGTAAGGTCTAAAAAATATGAATTATCGCCCATCACAAGTTTCCATGTCCGTTCCTCCTTTTCCACCAGCGGTGAAATGGCTTATTATTGTCAGCGTGGGAATTTGGTTTGTCGGCCAAGTTATCATTGAAGGGTTTTTCAAAGTACCTCTGTCAGACTGGTTTAGTCTTCAGCCGGGACAGGTTCTTTTTGATTATTCAATTTGGCAGCTTTTCAGCTACATGTTTCTGCATTCACAAGCTCAAGTTACCCATATAGTTTTTAATATGTTGATGCTCTGGTTTTTAGGGGCCGAACTAGAAACGCGCTGGGGCACAAAGCCGTTTCTGGCATTTTATATTATTAACGGTATCGGAGCCGCATTAGTTTATATTTTCGGTGTCGCCGTCTATTCTTATTTTTCAGGCTCACAAAGGGCATTGCAAGTCCCAGTGGTAGGCGCTAGCGGATCGTTATTCGCATTGATGCTAGCCTACGGCTGGCTTTTCGGTGATAGAATCATCTATTTCTTCATGGTATTTCCAATGAAGGCGAGATACTTTGTAATGATCCTAGGATTTATCCAAGTCTCCTCGCTACTTACAACCGGCGTGGTTGGCGGCGAAGTAGCCCATTTAGCCCATTTGGGCGGAATACTATCCGGAATTGTCTATATATTCCTATGGGGCTTCTACAAATCCAAAGTCCAAGAGTCCAAAAACAAAAAAAAGGGCCGAAACCTACGCCTAATCGTAAACAACGAAGAACAAGACACCCCAAAAAAACGCGACCCAAGATACTGGAACTAAACCCAATATACCCCCAATAAAACGGCCAAACGAGAATACCAAGATTCTGCTCCATGGCTGACAAGAGGCGTGGGTGTATTTTTAAAAGCTATAATGGTACATACCCTAAGTGGCTGCGGGAGGGATTCTAGAAAAAGTGAACCTCCGGCGCGCCAGGAGGGCGTATTAAGCCGGCGAGGGCAGGATGCCCGAGTTCATTTTTTCTAGAATCCCTCCCGCAGCCACTTAGGGCCTCGCGCCAACACAGAAATGGTTTTGAAAATCCCCCGCCCCCGCCCCAAGTTTTCTATAGACCGCAAAACCTTTTTAAGCTACTTATGGAAGTGAAAAAGGAAGGTCTATGTCTTTAAGTGATTCTTTAAAAAAGCTAAAGTTCGATACCCGATTAACTGAATGGTACATGAAGAACAATTTATTGACTCAAGACGAACTTTCTAAAGTTTTGGAAGCGTTACCAGATGTAAGCGCCAACATTGATATCGCATCAGAAGATGATGCCGAAGTAACTCCTGAAGAAACACACTAGTTTTCAATTTTATTTAATATTACAAATTTTGAGTTTGTTGTTGTAGAAGTTCAAATCCTTCGGGATTGGCTTCTTTCCAGTCTTCACTAATAATTCTATAGTGACCATCGACTTTAACTGCATGCATAGTTTTAATCCCGAAATCAGTATGTTTATCACTTTGGTATCTTTGCAGTGCTTTGATTATTAATTGATCATTGTGAATTAAAATAAACGGCTGATCAAATGACACTTTAATAAAATCATATTTACTAATTAAGCCCGCTTTGTATTTTTGCCAGCGTTTTTTATTGTATTTTTGAGATTTAAAATCAGCATCGTAATAATCCATGTATTGATCGATAGATTTGCTTTGCCACGCGGCTTTCCAGCCATCGATAAAACTATGGATTTCATTTTTCTTTTTTTCATGTTCACTGACGGGAACAAATTTAACATGATCAAAAATCAAAATTGGAGTTTCTTTTAATTGTATATATTGAGTCAGCTTCTCAATCACATCATTCCTTACTACAACGCATCCTTTTGATCCTCGGGTAAGTGCGACCGTGTCTGGAATCGAATGCAGCCAAATGCCGCTTCCAGATTTGTTAGCACGCAGATCAAAAATATTTGGATAATCTAGGGTAAAGGCCATTTTTCCATAGGTATCGAAAGGAATTTCAGGAGGTTTTTTGAGCTCTTGAAAAAAATAGATACCTTCCGGAGTTCTGGCATCATCTCGTTTCATTTTATTGCCGTCGTTTTTTCCAATATCAGCTGGAAATTCGCCGACTTTTTTAATTTTAGCATCTTCTCGTTCGTAAAGGAAAAGTGTTCGTAAACTTTTGTCGACAAGGATCACATATTTCGCAAATGCT
This sequence comes from Pseudobdellovibrionaceae bacterium, assembly GCA_043757515.1. GTDB lineage: Bacteria > Bdellovibrionota > Bdellovibrionia > Bdellovibrionales > Bdellovibrionaceae > UBA2316. The sequence continues at coordinate 5,409 of JAYVPD010000287.1, read as the reverse complement.
TTTGTATCAGCAATCTGAAGCAGTTGCTCTGGAAACAGGGCCGGATCTGTCGGTTTTTCTGCAGTTTCTGTTTTGGCCGGGGGCGTAGTGGACACGGTCGGAGCTGGGGGGAGTGTGTCTGATTTTGACGGGTAACAACAGAATGTCAAAAATAACGACAAAAAAACAAAAAAAGATGAACAAGAATTATTAATCATATTCCTTTTCTATTGAATCGCTAAAACAGGAAAAGGGCAAGCCAGAATGACCGACAAGTTATTGATATTTTTATCATTTTTTGAGGCCAATCTTTAGTCGCTTTAGAGATCTAGCCTAAAGGATAGAGAAATTTCTTTATAAGGCCTAAGGTCTTAGGACTTTGTGCCGAAAAATATCATAGAGGTGTCGAATGTCTGAAGACAAAAAAGCGGCCGGCGCAGCCCCAGGTAAAAAAGTAGATGTTAAAAAAATTATGGGTGCTGTTTTTGCGGTCGTAAATTTAAGCGTTGGTGGCTTTGGACTTTTTATGACCTACAAAGGGACCATTGGCTGGAGCAGTCCTAAGATCACAGAAGACGACATGAAACGTCAGATAGCATCGGAAGCACCTCGTGATCTAGTCGGGCCATTTATCTATACGATGGATAAATTTACTGTGAATTTGGGTGGCGAACCCAAAAGAACGATTCGACTTGAAGTGAATCTAGAACTCCTAGATCACGAAGGCTTTGAGGAAATTATCAATACAGAAAATAGAGCCCGTGCCCGAGACAAAATCGTCGATCTTCTAAATTCCAAGACCTTCACCGATGTTGAAACGCTTCAGGGTAAACTTTTCTTGAAGGAAAATATTGCCTCTGAGATAAATCAAATTCTGCCTCGCGGGTCGATCAAGGATATTTATTTTACAGAATTCGTAGTCCAATAGTCTGAACGCCTCGCATTAGGTTTCAGTCAAGCCGATATTGCCTATCTTCAATAGGGGCTCTAAGATGGTATAGACTATGTCTAAGATTTTCCAAATTTTTTTTTCAATTCTATTTTTAAGTTCTTTTGTGATCTGTCCAAATATTACCAACGCTCAAAATAAATCTGGTAATGCGGGTGGTGCACCTGCGGCGGCTCGGATCCAATTTGCCGTCATAAAATACACTCTCGCTAATGGCCTTACTGTAATTCTACACGCAGACAATTCATTGCCTTTAGTTAGCTATCACACCTGGTACAAAGTGGGATCGCGGGATGAATATGCTGGAGTCACGGGGGCGGCTCATATGCTTGAACATATGATGTTCAAAGGCTCTAAACACTTTCCCGGAAATGATTACGATCGCATTCTGCACGAAAATGGAATCGTAAACAATGCGTTTACAAATTACGATTACACAGGTTTTTACGAATCACTTCCAAGCTCGAAGCTTGAACTGATGATGCAGTTGGAAGTGGATAGAATGAATAATCTTTTACTTCGCGAAGATGATTTGAAAACAGAAAAAGAAGTTGTCAAAGAAGAGCGCCGGTGGCGCGTAGACAACAATCCTACGGCGTCCTTGTTTGAAATAACGATGGGAACGGTTTTTAAAGTTCACAATTACAAAAACCCTATTGTTGGAACCATGGATGATATTGCTAATTATAATGTGGCGACTTTAAGAAAGTTTTACGAATTGTACTACGTTCCTAACAACGCAGTTTTGGTTATCGCCGGGGATTTTAAAATTCCCGATGTAAAAAAAATGATCGAAAAGTATTACGGCTCGTTGCCAAAGCGGGATCTGCCAGAACGAACTGCCAAAAAAGAGCCGGCTCAGACAGTTCAGTACAATTCCAAAGTTAAAAAAGATGTAAAATCGAATAGTTTCAATTTGGTTTTCCAAAGTGTTGCTCAAGGCCATCCAGATATGTACGCTTTAGATTTAATTTGTACCATCTTGGGTGCGGGCACTAGCAGTCGATTGAATAAACGCCTTGTGTACACCAAGGAAATGGCAACGAGTGCTGATTGCAGCCACTACAATATGTTAGATCACGGGATATTTAATATTCATGTTTCCTTGAAGCCGGGGGTCGGGATCGACGATCCATTGAATTTAGTTTACAACGAAGTTTATATGCTTAGAAATTTTCCGCTTAAAGATACTGAACTAGAGAAAGCAAAAATTTTAGCTATCAAGTCGCATGTTGATTCCCTAAGAACCTTAGATAACAAAGCACGACTACTGGCAGCGGCAGAAATTACCACTGGCAACTATGAGACCCTGTTCACCGATATTGAAAAAATTCAAAGCGTAACAGCGGCCGGAATCAAAGAAACTGCTGCAAAATATTTAAATCAGAATCAAAGATCTATTGTCACTTTGATTCCCGGCGCCGCAGCGAAAAATTCAGAAAAGAAAGCAGTTAAGAATTAGGGGATTTGAATATGGTCATACACAAAATGGGAACCTCTCTTTTACTTTTATCTTTGGCAATCTTACCTTCCTGTCAGACAACTAAGAAAGAAGCGACGTCACCAATTTCAATAAGTACACCCACAGTATCGTTACAGCCGGTTCGAACCAATTCTCAGGCTCTAAAGCTTAAGCCAACCAAAGAATTAGTATTAGAAAATGGATTAAAAGTTTATGTCTTTCGCGATATGTCGCTTCCGCGGTTTAGTATCAATTTGTTGGTAAAAGTTGGGCAAAAAGCGGATCCAATTGAAAAAGTGGGCGTAAATTTTCTAACGGCGTCCTTGCTTGAGAAAGGTACCAACCTGTACACGGCCCCTCAAATTGCTGACCGAGTGGCTTCCCTGGGTTCTGATTTGAGTGTTTCTCCGGGCGAAGAATTTACAGTCGTATCCATCGATGGTCTTTTGATTTCTGTTGATGCCATTGTGGATATTTTTGGCGAACTGGTATTTAAGCCTACTTTTAAAAATGAAGAGATTATTAAATTAAAAAAAGAGTTCAATGCGCAGCTAAAGAAAATTCAAGATGAACCGTCACAGATAGCAGATCTTGGAATCGAAAGTATGGTTTACAAGGGAACATCGTTGGCCTTTCCCGCGATTGGTACAGAAACTTCGCTTAAGAAAATTTCAAAGTCAGACATTATTAAAAACTATCTAACTTTTTATCGGCCCAATAATTCAATTTTAAGCATTGTCGGAAATATCAGCGAAGACGTCGAAAAGAAAATTTTAGATCGTTTTAAAGCGTGGCCGGCTCGACCTTTAAAAGCCGCTCTTGCCGCAGAGAAGGCGCCGGCAGATAGCAAAAATTTTGAAGCTCATTATAAGAAAGATTTGGTCCAATCAGAAATTCGCGCAGCCATGACATTGGTTCCCAGAAAAAACCCAGACTACTTAAAGCTTCGTATTATTAATGAAATTTTAGGCGGAGGTTTTGTTTCACGACTTAATTCAAAGATTCGTGATCAACTGGGGCTCACCTATGGAATTAGCAGCTCGATGGATTTGGGGTTAGAGGATGGGCATTTAAATATTTCAACGTTTACAAAAAATGAAACTACAGGCCAAGTTATTGATCAGATCAAAACGGAATTAACTTTGTTGATCAATGAAGGCGTTACGGCAAAAGAATTTTCTTCGGCTAAAAATATGGTGCTTGCACAGTTTCCAAGGGCACTAGAAACAGTAGACCGCATCGCTTACAATTTTATGTATTTGGATTTCTATGGCGTCAATGCCAACTATTTATATGATTTCCAAAAATCAGTGGATCGCCTGTCATTAGATGATATCAATCAGGCTATTAAAACTTATCTGGCAATGGACAAACTAAAGATTTATGTTTTAGCCAGCCCAGCGGTTGAAAAAAGTCTGACAAAATAAAATTCCTATTATTTTTTCTTTTTTAATCTCAAGAGCAAAAACAATCCAACAAGCGCAAACGCGACCGCGCCAATGATATACAGTAATTTGTTTTTCTTCTTTTGTTGCTGAGAATCCTGGGGGTCTAAACCTGGAATAAGTTCAGGAGCAATAGTTCCTGGTTTAATAGGCATTAAGCTATCACCTTGACCACCGGGGACAGATTGCAGAGAGTTTTTTGTTGCGATAACATTAAGGGAATCAATCGCCTTAAAAAAATCGGGTGAGTATTTTGTGTAGAACTCTTTGTGGGCGCTAAAGGTAACCAGAACGGCAATTCTTTCTTTTATCGTAGCGATATACCGTGTGTAATAATTTTGAATTTCACTACCTAAGTGAAATCCATCGATCCAAATTAAATTATTTATTTTATTTTGTTTTGGTGGCGACATTACTTGGGACAGTGATGTGTCGCCTTTGTTCGTAGTCGCTTTAATTGGGTTCTTCATGTGATTTTCATAAATCGCAAGCGAGTCGCCAGGGCCGGCTTCCTTGGCCGTCAGTACAATGATTGCTTCTTTGTGTTCGGTAGTTTCGGTACTACGACAGACCCATTCGGTAGCTTCTGGAATGCAATTCCAACGGTCCGGAATTTCAAAGGTGACATATGAATTCTTAAATTGTTTTGCATTGACCAGCTGGCAGAAGGTGAATGCAAACGCTAAGATTGTAAAAATATATACCTTCAAATAATCCTCTTTATTTTCTTTTTTTCATTTTCAATAATAAAAATAATCCAATAAAAGCAAAAGCAACAGCGCCAACAATATACATCATTTTATTGTTCTTTTTCTGTTGCTGGCCAGCGTTTGGGTCCATTCCGCCAATATCAATTCCAGTGTTGTTTCCTGTATTAATTGGGCCCAAAGTACCACCAGGACCCTGAACGCTTGGGTCTTGCATGGTGTTTTTTGTCGCAATGACATTTAAGGAATTGATCGCATTGAAAAAGTCGGTTGCGTATTTTGAATAAAACTCTTTATGCGCGCTAAAAGTTACTAGCACAGCAATTCTTTCTTTAATTGTTGCGATGTAACGGGTGTAATAATTTTGAATTTCACTTCCTAAATGAAAACCATCGACCCACAGCAAATTATTAATTTTCTTTTGAGTTGGCGGAGACATAACTTGCGACATAGAGATTTCGCCAGTTTTAGTTGTAGTTTTGATCGGACTCTTCATATGACTTTCGTAAATTTGAAGACTATCGCTGGGGCCGACTTCTTTTGCAGTGAGTACGATTATCGCTTCTTTGGACTCGTTGGATTCTTTGCTGCGGCAGACCCATTCAGTCGCTTCTAAGACGCAATTCCATCTTTCCGGTATTTCAAATGAGATATACGCATTTTTAAACTGCTTTGCCGTGGCCATCTGGAAGCACCCTGCCACGACGCCCAGGATTAAAAAAATGTGCACTCTCATTAATTCCCCTTTATTTCATTGTTCAACGCACCCAAGATATGTATTTTATTAAATAATCTTTTTGATAGTATCTCAACAAGGAATTTAACATGCTCAATTTATATCAACTGACAACATTCGTAACGGTAATC
>JAYVPD010000286.1:0-2968 GCA_043757515.1 Pseudobdellovibrionaceae bacterium | reverse complement strand
CGAAGCGACAAAAATTCAGGACAATCAACTGGTGCTATTTTCGGGAGGCGAAGCTGTCGAGGATTTGATTTACGAGTTTTTAAAGGACCGAAGCCCCTTAACGGAGCGGGCCTACCAGCAAGACTTGAAGGCATTTTTCGATTTCACGGCGAAACAATTCGGCCTACACCGGTCCGTGAACGATAAATTACTTTTCGAAGAGATTCGACGCGTGCATGTGGTCAAGTACAAGAAGTTTTTGGACGAGTATCTGTCGAACAGAAAAAAGCCGTACGCACCGAACACGATCAATCAAAAAATTTCTGCTGTTTCAAGCTTCTTTCAATTTTTGCTCCGGCGAGAGATCATCGAAAAGAATCCAGCTGAATTTTGCACGCGGCCAAATCGAATTGTCCCGGAGGAAACACAGGCTTTTTCAGACCGTGAAATGAAAACGTTTTTCGACCTTGTCATTCAAGAAGCGGAACCACCTTACAAGGCAATCATACTGCTGCTCTTTACTACAGGAATGCGACAAGCCGAGCTGCGCAATCTCAAGCTTTCTAACTTTAGGATGCAGGCAGGCATCCGATTTCTCAGCTACATGGGCAAAGGACATAAACAAAATCAGATTCCGATTCATCCAACAGCCGCTCACTACGTTGACGAATACGTCAACTGGATGAAGGTGATTGGCCGCAAAATCGAGGAAAATGATTTTCTTTTCCAGCCCACCAAAAACTCTCATGGTGGCGAAATAAAAAAGAAACTCAGTCACACGGCCCTTGGTTATATCGTCGGTAAATGGGCGAAGCAGGTCAGCAAAGACAAACGGATCACGCCTCATAGCGCCAGGGCCACGTTCATCAGCTCGCTGATCGAAAATGGCGAGGACATCTACTACATCTCGCAACTCGTAAACCACGCTGATGTCAGAACGACCCAACGATACAACAAGCGGAAGCGGAGTCATCGGAAAAACCCAATCTTCAACCTGAATTTCTTTTAGACCGACGACCCGGGCCCGCGTTTGGGCGCCCGGGTCAGTTCTGAAGCCTCGCTAAAGAATAACCGCGTCACTGGCACATAAAGAATATCGCGGAGAGCCCTAGCGGCTGGGACTTAATTCGTGTCAGTAGATCACGAATTCTCACTTTAGATGACCTTAAATTCTTTTTAAGAATTGGATCAATTTGTGCAATTCTAAATGCCAATTATGTGCTATTTGTCTTCGTTTAGTCTTAGATTGCTATATCTGTTCCTTTGTTTTACGGCTGTCATTCAATTTTCGGCACTAAGACAAGTGGAAGCACGCGTTTCTTGTGTGGAATTCTATTCATACAATCCGCATGTCCTAAATTCGGTTCCTAACCGTCTAGTTCCACTTATAAAGCGGTATTGGGAATCAGAAGGCTCAAACCTTGTTGCGAACTCAATCGCTGAAGGTAGATCTTTAAATGTACTCCACCCATTTCGAATAAATATGAAAACCGAGTTGACCTATTTTTCAGCGACCATCACCGTACTTACCTTAGCGACTAAGAAAAGTATCAAAGGATTCTCTTGGTTCCCGATTGTTCAGCTAGGTGAAAAAGCAAATCCCAATGGGCTTGATTCAACTCTTGTAAAATTCATGTCTGGCCTTATCAAGGGCATCCATCTATTGAAAGAGCAAAATCCTCTGCTCAGAGAAGTCGTGATCCAGGCTCCCTCTGTCCAAAATAAGATACTGGCTAGGTATCTTTCCTCTATTGGGATGGAATTATCCCAATCCGGTGGATTTCTCACTGCACTGACTGCGGGTCAAATTTCAATTGGGTCTTCAGTATTTTATCGTCTAAAAATTAGACTGGAATAAATTCACTGTCTAATTATCGCGGCTCGATTATGCCCGATTGAGCATTCATGACTGGACAGATGCGGAAATAATCCGAGCGTCTATCCAATCCGAGCTATTAAATAATGGCCATTAAACTTCATTATCTCAAGCGAGATCGTCGAGATTGGCACTTATCCCAAATAGAATCGAGGCCTGGCCATCCCGGCAATATATCAGTTCGCGCGCAACAGTTTTTGCCAGCATTAAATATCGCCGAGCTGTGCCGAAACAGTTCCTTTGTTGACCAAGATTTTTTATTTTGAAAAGCTTTAAGGTGAGGTGACGAATGAGTGAGAATATATCCTGGAATAAGGAACACTACCTAATCTCAACGGACAAATCTTTGTTGCAGGTTTCGCGCATTCATAATTTTCTTTCGACAAAAGCATACTGGTGTCTCGATATTCCAAAAAGCCTCGTCGAAAAATCTATTTTAGGATCGCTTTGTTTTGGTCTCTTTGATAATAGCAAAGCAAATCAACAGATCGGTTATGCTCGAATAGTTTCAGATGGAGCATCGTTTGCGTGGCTATGTGATGTATATATTGAGGAAGAATATCGGGGAAAAGGTTTATCAAAATGGTTGATGGATTCGGTTATGGCACATCCCGAATTAAAAAATCTTAGAAGAATTTGCTTAGCAACTAAAGATGCCCATAAGCTTTATGAAAAATACGGATTCAAGGTGACCGAAACGCCGCAAAACTGGATGGAGATCAAAAATAATGATCTTTATAAGAAATTGAAACTTCAGGAGACCGAACAGTAACGCTGCCTTATGGCCGCTGGCAGTTCAACTAGTTTGAGATTTCCCGACTAGATTTTTGTTGGAATAAATAAGAGTGTTCGTCCGAAAATCGAAGCGAAATATTGGCCATTATTTCAATGACTGTCAGACTAAATATCAACTACTTGCAGGAACTGTCAGATCGAATTTAAGTTTGTACAAGTAAACTATTCAAATTGATTCTAACCTATCAGAATCCGAGTTGCTTTTTAAGTTTTTCAGCTTGTTTTTTAGCTTCCTCTTCGGCTTGTTTTTCAGCTTTCTTTTTTTCAGCTTCAACCTTTTGACGTTCTTCTTCAACTCGGCGATTGGATTCAGCCTGC
>JAYVPD010000285.1:0-11037 GCA_043757515.1 Pseudobdellovibrionaceae bacterium | reverse complement strand
ATAGAATAAATAGCTGGCCCCGCATTTGACAAGCTGAATAACTGTTGAGACAGTGAAGTCATGTCAGCCGCTAAGTTGCCATTGAGTTTAATTATCATCACTTTGAATGAAGAAAAATCAATAAAAGACTGCATTGAGTCGGTTCCTTTTGCTAGTGATATTGTGGTCTTAGATAGTTTTTCTAAAGATAAAACTAAAGAGTTGGCTGCGATTTGTGGCGCGCGCGTGTTTGATCAAGAATGGTTGGGTTATGGGCCTCAGAAAATAAAAGCAACGGAATTGGCAAAATATGACTGGGTGCTGAGTTTAGATGCAGACGAGCGACTGTCGCCCGAATCTCAGGTTGAAATTCAAAATGTGTTTAGTAAGCTAACTCCTGAAACAGGTTATCAACTGCCTCGTCTTTCTTACTTTTTGGGGCGATGGATCCGTCATGGTGGATGGTATCCCGACTATCAATTGCGCCTGTTTAATCGTCGGCATTCTGGCTGGAGTGATTCGCCCATTCATGAGCATGTTGTTGCCTCGAGCACTTTAAAGCTTAAAAATCCAATTCGGCATTTTGTTTTTAAATCGATCAGTCAGCAAGTGATTACAAATGATAAATATTCTAGTTTACAAGCTCAACAACTTAAGGCCCAGAAAATTAGATTTTCGCTTTTCAAATTAATGACAAAACCCTGGGTTAAATTTATAGAAAATTACGTTTTTAAATTGGGTTTTCTAGATGGTATGGCGGGGTTTATTATTGCTGTTGGCTCGGGATATTCGGTTTTTCTAAAGCATGCAAAACAGTGGGAGCTTGAAAAATGATACGAACCTGTATCGCTCTATTTTTTATTTTTAATTTCGCTTGGGGAAACGATAAATCCGAATCTACAAATTGGATTCTAACCACGTCTGACTTTAAAGATGTGAAAGTGAATGGTTCGTCTTTAAAAAAAGCGGGTTTCTGGGAATTTCCTTCCGTAACCCAGCTGGAAACAGAAACGGCAGACGCACTCATAGCAGCCCCAAATCGATTTTATATGAAACTGTTTCCTGGTACTGTGGTTAAATGGTCGGGTTTAGTTTTTCAGCTGATTAAAGGGCGAGTTTATATTAAAAATATTTCTGACGATTTAGTTTTTCAAGTCATTGGACTGTTTAAATTCCCTGTGAAACAAGGGGATTTGATTGTTCAGCATGATTCTAAAAGCAAACAGACGGATTTTGAAATGATCAAAGGCAATCAACTTATTCAAATTGATTCGGATGACCGTGAAATGCCCGCGCCAGAAGCGACTCGATTGACTTTTATCCCTGAATTTATTGAAGGCGATATGGTGTATGATTTTCTGCTAAACAATCGTAAGATCCCAAAAATGAAAATGGAGAAAGCCGAACTTAAAAATGTGGCTTTTATGACTGCAGATATGTGGAAGCAACCTATAAAGAAATTGGCCGAAACCAAGAAGAAAGCAAAAGCGGTCGCTAAGGCAGAAGAGGGCGTTTTTATTTGTAAAGCTCCCAAAGGTAAATTGAACGAATGTGCTTTTGTAAAAGAAGCTCAGCATTGCTTGCGGTATTCGTGTACTTTGAATGGAACTTGGTCTCAACGAACTGAGTTTACTGAAGGTAAATTTTGTCCCAAGAGTAAAACGGTTAAAGACTGCGAGTGGCTAAGTCTTTAAAGCAAACTAATGGGATGCCGAATCCAAATACTGCACGATTTTGTCGACTTCAGTTTTGGATTGATTAAGGACTTTGTCTCGCCATTCAAAATCAGATGGGTAAAACATATCTTTAAATAGTTTTTTTACATGAAGGTCTGATGCTGAATCGACTGTTTTGTAGTGGTAGGCTTGGTTTTCGGTCGACATTCGGTATAGCGATTCCATAGAACCCAGGGTGCTTTGGGAATTCAAAGTTCCAAATTCAAATGTTATTGGGTACACATCCACATTTTTAGGTTGGGACAGATAAAAATAAGTAAGGACATCACCAGTGGTTTCATAAAAATTCTTAGTGTCCCCAAAATCAATAGTGGATGGGCTGAAAAGTCCGGTCAGTTTTTGGGCCAGTTCGCCTTTAGATTGGCCGGCTAGCAAATGTAATTTACCTTTTTCACCATATCCGGTGTGTAAATCTATATAAACAATTTTGTCATAGCCTTGAATTTGGGTTTTCCAAATTTCGGTGAGTGCATCAAATTCTGGCTGATAAGTGGATCCTCCAAAATAAATGCCTTTTGGAAAACTGTATTGGCCTTTTAAAATAGACCGGCGAAGTATTTCAATCGAATAGCTGTAAATCAAATGAAATGAATCAAAATAAAAAAACATTTTTTTGAAAAAACCGGATTCATAGGGCTGTTCAGGATTTAAAAAAGTGTTAATAGAACTATAATCATCATTTTTTTGCGCAAACGTTTCTGGTTTTAAAACAAAATTACGATTGAGATCTACATTGTTTAAATTGGTGCGACGGCTAAGAAGGCTTCCCCAAGGATTGACCATGTGAATGTACAGAAATGAAGTGGATGGGGATGGGTGTGTATGCAAATAATCCAGCAGAAAATTTTGAATCCCGGCGCCAGCTAGCCCTTCAATTCCGTGCACTCCAGACTGAAAAATGACCAGGTTTTTCTTTTTCTCTGAAGGCACCAGCAAAAAATCTATTTTCAACGGAATATTGTGCTCGGGGGTCGAATTCATTTTAACAACGGAATCGCCTAGAACCAAATTTGGATATTGAGTTTTAAGTGCCTTTGCACGGCCAAAAAAATCAGTTTTATATTCTGGAGCACTGTCCTTGAAATAGGACTGTGAATTAATAGCAATTGCTTGAAGACATAAAAAGCTAACTAGGCATAAAAATCGAATCATAGTGATTTAACTTCACCATGGTAAACAACACCATGCCAAGTAATTTCAAAAAACTGATCAAAAAGCGCGTCTTCAAATGGAAAATCTAATTCATACTGAACTTCGTATAAGCTAAGCTCTTTTTCGAAAATAAATTTCCGCTGAGCCGAATTTAAACGCGTCATTTCGCCCTCTACGGGAAGTGCAAAGAGATACACATTACTCGCGTGCAATTGAACGTCATCAATGCCTAATTCTGCTTTGAAAAACACAGCAAAGGCCGGTCGCAATTTGACCGCTATGCTTTGTAAATTCAAAATCATATGGTCATAAATATTCATTTTCATTTTATTAGATTCTCGGCGATTTCTTCTGGTGTGGGGGGCTGTAAGGGTTCAATGGTTGGCTTTACAGGTAAAGAGCTTGTGAAAATCAACGTGCCAGGTTTTAAAATTTGATAGGTCGAAATCATTTTGTCTTTGGGTAAGGCTATGCAGCCAAGACTTCGTCCTAAAAATCCATGTTTTTCAATATGATCAGGGCTGCAGTAGTTGGCACCATGAATGACAATGTTCCGAGCCAGTACTTGATCATTGGTGGGGCTGATTCCATGCAAAACAATCGAAGGTCCAAAATGGCCGACGTAATGATTACCCGAAACAAATATTCCGACCGAGCTTTTAAAGGTATCAAGGGAATTAGAAAAATCAAAGGCTGTGCTGTTGCCAGAATAAATCCCATGGGACGCGTAGGAAGCAAGTTCAGTTTTGCCATTTTTGTTTAGGATTGAAAATCGGTTATGTTTTGAATTGACCTTAAAATTCATAAAGCAAAATCGATCAGGATTAAGGGACAACGTTTTTTTTTCTAAAACCAGTTCTTTTCGTTCATAAGAAAAGGAATCGACTGAAATGCCATGAATGGCTAAATATTTCTGATAGCTCGCCTCTATTACGTCTGGTTTTACAGGCGCGACCTGAGCCAAAAGCCGTTCGGCCATGCCAAGTCCCAATAGCAATCCAAATTCACGCCTGTTTAACAAAAAAACCTACCATTTTATTGGACTATCTTTAGGGCAAGTAGTCCCCATTTGTCAAAAACTAAGGTGTTTAACCGGGGCCTACTTTTTCTTAAAGAGGCTCTCTGCCAGTTCCATTTGAGCTGATTTTTTTGTTTCTTTTGGGGAGTCTGCCATATTGAAAAGATTATACTTTTCAACATCCTTGTCGGTGGGTTTTTGAGCGATACACTGTACGCAGTATTTGCCATCAATGGGGCCTTCGCGATAATAGAGGATTCTTAGTGGAGCAAGATTTTTAAGCAGCTCATTGTGCTTAAAATAGAAATTTTTGTAGTCGTCTTCCTTGCCTAAAGGTTCATTCACTTCATCAATAAGGTAGGATTCAATCAGCAGTGTGCCTCCAAATTTAAGGCTCTTGATTATTTCATGGTAGATTCTGGTGTTCTGAGGTCGATAGTAGTTCATTAAAATTGAATCGTATTGAAGCATTCCAAATAAATGAAGTTCAATATCCCCGACTTTAAATTCAACGTGTTGTTCAGAGTTTGAAATGCCTTTTTCGGCTTTCAATTTGGCTTCTGTTGAAAAATCGATGCCTAAAACGGAAAAGCCTTTTTTGCCTAAAAACAAGGAATCAATGCCAAGCCCAAAACCTATATCTAGAACTTTGCCTTTTTTGAGAGTCTCCCATTGATCAATCAGAAGGGACGTGGCCTCATTTTGCAAAAACCTCTGATAGTTGATGTTGCTAGATTGGGAGGATTTATAAAAATGGTCCCAGAACTCGTTTGGATTGTGAGTTGTCATAAACCCTCATTGTTCAATGTGTTTTTTAAAAGCATCTAAAAATTTAATTGAAAACCAAATGAAAACAAGTAAATTATAAGAAATTTCGAAAGGAACACACAATGAGTGACAATAATAAAATGACAAAAAGAGAATTTCTATCCCGTATCGCGGTAGTGACGGGATCTGCCTTTGTAGCCACCAAACTATTTAGTAATCCCGCATTTGCACAAGAAAAACGTCGCGGTGCGAAGCCTGATGCGGCACCTCTAAAAGACACAGATCTTCCTTGGGTTGAATCTGGAAAAGGTTTAGCTGATTCAATGGCGTATCATTCAACGCATGCGGATGCCGACAAAGATAAAAAGACCGATAAAAAAACTGACAAAGGTGTCGCTTTTGAAAAGCGTTTCTGCAGCAACTGCAATTTTTATAAAAAAGTCGGTCTTAAGGACGGCAAAGAAGCTGGAAAATGCACTTTATTTGATAAAATGTTAGTTCAGTCAGAAGGTATTTGTAACTCATGGGCTAAGAAAGCATAGTTTCAAAAGGTGGCCTTAGGCCACCTTTTTCAGTCTTAAGCAGTCGGTGTGCGAAGCGCGCGTCGCAGGATTTTGCCTACCGGAGTTTTTGGTAACTCCGTTCTAAACTCGACAGACTTTGGAACTTTGTAATTGGTCAACGTCAATCGAGCATGTGCAATCACCATGGCTTCAGTCAGATTAGGATCTCGTTTTACAACAACGGCTTTTACTGTTTCACCAGAGTGAACATCTGGGACTCCAATTGCCGCTACTTCTAGAACTCCGGGAAGGGATGCGATGGCATCTTCCACTTCATTTGGGTACACGTTAAAGCCAGAAACTAAAATCATATCTTTCTTACGATCTACAATTTTTATGAACGATTTTTCATCCAAAATTCCAATATCTCCTGTTTTGAGCCAGCCTTCTTTGTCAATGACAAGAGCCGTTTCATCAGGTCGTTCCCAATAACCCTTCATGACCTGTGGTCCGTAGACGCAGATTTCACCTTCAGTGGCTTCGTTTCCATCATCATCTATAAATTTAATCCAAGTTTCGGGAACAGGTAGGCCAATTGTTCCTACGCGATCTGTGCCATCTATAGGATTGCAGCAGGCCACGGGTGATGTTTCCGTCAATCCATAACCTTCGACGACACGGGTTCCAGTTAAGCTTAACCATTTTTCACCCACTACTTTTTGTAAAGCCATGGCTCCGGCGACATTGATTTTTACATTTTTAAAATTGATGGATGGAAAATCAGGATGATTCATAAGGCCATTGTACAAAGTGTTGACCCCAGACATCACAGTGAAATGGCTTTTTTTCATCAGTTTGATAAAGGCAGGAATGTCTCGTGGATTAGTGATTAAAATACTTTCTGCCCCATATCGCATAAACGCCAAGCAATTTAAGGTCAGCGAGAAAATATGATACAAAGGCAGCGGCGTTAAAGCGACTTCAGCGCCTTCGACTAATTTTGGTTTCATCCAGTTACACATTTGTAACATATTCGCTACTATATTTCGGTGGGTTAGCATGGCGCCTTTGGCTACGCCGGTTGTCCCGCCAGTGTATTGTAAAAACGCAATGTCTAGCAAATTCATTTCTACTTTTTGAAACGTGGCCAGGCGACCGATTTCTATTGCTTGATTCAAATCATAAGCATGAGGCAAATGAAATGTTGGGACCATTTTTTTCACGTACTTTATAATAAAATTCAGCACTAGGTTTTTAGGGAAGCTTAAAAAATCACCGATTTCGGTAACAATGACGCTTTCAATTTTTGTGTCTTTGATAATTGATTCCAAAAGATGGGCGTAGTTTTTCAAAATCACAACACACTTGGCCCCTGAATCTTGAAACTGGTGTTTCATTTCAGACGCTGTATAAAGTGGATTCGTGTTTACAATAATCAAGCCGGCTCGCATGGCGCCAAAAAGTACGACCGGGTATTGCAATAAATTAGGCATTTGAATAGCGATACGATCGCCCTTTTTTAGTTTAAGTTCCTGCTGAACAAACGCCGCAAATTGATTCACTTTTTCATTCAGCTGTTTGTAGGTGTAAGAGTGGCCAAAATTGGTCATGGCTTTTTTATCGCCAAATTTGGCGATGGATTCATCAAAAACATCCATAATGTTTTTGTATTGCTCAATGTCTATTTTAGGAGAAACCGAGGCCGGATATTGCGAGCGCCATGGGTCTTTTCTATTCATAACTGGGCTAGTTGAATGTAAATTCATTTCGTCCATCAAAAACTCCTTAATATTGAATTGTAACTTTGCTATCATAGTAATGTGGCTAACTCATTTGTCTATATTTTTATTTTAGGTATTATTTTACGTTTTAATATAAAACAGATTTCAGGTTCGCACTATAGGTGTCTAGCCTTGCTACTTTCCTTGCAGGTATTGGGCCCCTTAAACGTCCAGGCCGATGAAGTATACGGTAAGGCCGGTACTAATGCTGATAGGTCAGCCGAAGTAAGTCAAATTCCGGTAAAAAAAATGACTTCAAAGCCTGCTGATTATTTTACTAAAGATCGCATGGCCTTGGTTAAAGAGCTTGATGAAGTCATGCGAGAAATGATTTGGCTGATCCGATCCGAACGCCCAGTGGCTAACAAAACCCTTTTTGGCAAAGTGTTCAGGGCGTTGCAGCAGGCCAAAGGAATCAAGCTGACTGAAAAAAGTAAACAGGCCTGCGATCAATATGAACTAGAAAAGATAACTGAGTTTCAATATCGTATTTATGAACATTGCCAAAAACATCGGGCGCCCGATCTTTTAGCCAAAATAGACTGGAGTCACAAAAGCGTTAATTTTCAGTTTCAAGGGCAAAACTACGCGGATATTTTAGGATTGGCGGCCTCGCTAGTGGCACCGACAGTGGAATGTCAGGTCACTACAGACGATGCGAGTAAGCTTGTTAAAATGGATTGTTCTGGATTTAGAATCACCCGGGCCGATCAAGTCGCACGCTTTGATGCAATGACCTTTCGAAAAGGTAAGGATCCGCTGATGTATTTGAAAGGCGAAGTTCTAAAAAACCTACTTCCTTTTTCTGAACTGACTATTTCTGTTCCTCTAACGGGTAAAGTTAAAATTTTGGAGAAAAAAAAGGTCCCCGATCGGGATGAGACAACTCCGGAAATCAACGCTAAAATAAAAGAAAAGAATCAAAAACCTAAAGCGCTTCCGATGGTGCCTATGGATCCTCAATTCATACCTCGGCCACAAGACCCTAAAACACAAAGTCCAGTCAAAACAACTCCGGCGCCTGGGCAAGTAGCACCGCGAGAGGATACTGAGGGGCCGCCTCCGATTCCAGATATCAATGATCCAAATAGTGATTTACGTAAAAACAGTGATCCTGAGGTAATTCAGATCAAGGATCCAAGTTACTCTCGGTAGAGAATCTCTGAGTCACTTTTACATTGTGTATTTCAATTGACTCAATCATGAAACTTATCTTGATTAGTTTACTATGATATTATTTTCGTTTTTTGCTTCAGAAGAAATTTTAGGTCTTACGTATAAACTTGAAAAACTAAGAAATGATAAAAACATTTGGATCGTTATACAAACAGTCGAATCTCTTTAGGGCCAAAGCGTAGAAGAGTTTGCTGTGCAAAAGTTTTAATTTGTTAAAGGTCGGTCAGGCTAGGTACGATAACGGCCTACTTCTTGTCTTGGCCATCAAGGACCTGTCAGCAGATGAAAAAGGCAAAGCTGAATAACCTCCAGAAGTTAAACTGTAATTATAAGTCAGGTATTTGACTCGTATCGACTTTGATATCCAGCAATCCTATGTTGGTTTTTTAAATTTTGATTTGCGTACGGCCGGTGATCCTGTTGTTATACTGGTAACGGAACCAATTTAACCTAGACAAGGAATTACCATGGCGAAAAAACCAATGAAAAAAGCTGTAAAAAACAAAACAATGATGACCGCTAAAAAAGCTCCCAAAAAGCAAGCGATGAAAGCGGCTGCAAAAAAAACAGCTGTGAAGGCTTTGCCGGCTAAAAAGGCACCGGTAAAAAAAGCGGCGCCTAAAAAAATGAAAATGGTAGCCAAACCCGATGCGAAAAAAACCGCGCCTAAGACAATGGCCAAGCCAAAAGCGACTAAGGTTATGCCGGCCGCTATGCCGACAAAACCAATGGCAGAAAGTCTAATGGGAAAAACAATTTCTTCGTTTTCTGTTTTTAATTCCAAGGGTGAAGCATTGACTCATGAATCACTTAAAGGACGCAAAGCGGTTCTTTATTTTTATCCTAAAGATGACACTCCAGGATGCACTCTTGAAGGCAAAGAGTTTTCTACTTTAGCGACTGAATTTGACAGCGCCAACACGGTGGTATTTGGAGTGTCAAAAGATTCAGTAGAATCGCACGATAAATTTATCTGCAAGTATGATTTTAAAATTGATTTGATCTCAGACGAAAAAGAACAGTTATGTCAGATCTTTGATGTTATCAAAGAAAAGAACATGTACGGCAAAAAGTATATGGGTATTGAGCGCAGCACATTCGTGCTAGATGAAAATTTAAAAGTAGTAAGAGAAATGCGCAAAGTGTCCCCAGCAGGGCATGCGCAAGAAGTACTAGAGTTTATTAAAACTTTGTGAGTAAGAAAAAATCGCAATGCTGCCGGCAACGGTGGCATTGAGAGACTCCATTCCCTTAATGGGAATGGTGATTTTGTTTTGAGTCAGAAACGTGCGTTTAAATCCCTGGCCTTCTTCGCCCAACCACAATCGAATATTTTTAGGCCATTTAAAACTATAAATAGAGTGTCCATTTAGATCCAAACAGAAGTCGCTTGATTGCGAGTTAGTGGATTCTTTCGTGCTATGTGTAAAATTCATTTTTAATACGGCACCGCTGGAAGCCCGCAATGCTTTTGGGTGAAACGGATCACAGGACCCTGCTGTTAGGACTACTTTGCTAACACCAAAGGAAAGGGCGGTCCGGCAAAGCGCCCCTAAATTAGCTGGATCGGTCAGAGGCAGGCCCAATTCAAGCCCTACAGGCATTTCAAGTTGTTCAGACACTAGGTCAGCTGGGCGCTTACAAACAAAAATGGGGAAATCTGTTCCCAATACATCCAGATCCTTAAATAAAAGTGTATCCAAAATAAAAATCGATCCATTTGGTTTGCTTTCTATTTCAGACCAAACAGCGGCTTGATGGCGAGTCATCAAAACGGCCGATACAGGAAAGGCGCTGGGTCCTGCTTCGGATAAAAAATCGCTTACGATTTTCTGACCCGAAAGTAAAAAAAGACCTTCTTTTTTTCGATTTTTAGTTAATAAAAGGCTTTTCCAGAGTTTAAATTTTGGATTTTGATCGGATGAGATTGACTGGGGCGTTTCGTTCATTGGTGCCTGCTCTGGAGTTAATCTAACGGGGGCGATTTGATTTTTGTGTATACGATTAGACGACGTTCGTGAGGGGTTTTGGGAATTGAATACTTAAAATCATGTTCTAGTTTATAGAATTCTTTGTACTCTTTGGCCAAAGCGAGTTCTGGGTCTGCGTTTGGGCCTTTCATAAAAATCAGCTGACCGCCATCCACTAGGCAGTTCAGGGTGTTTTTCATTGTATTGCCGATGTCTTCAACGGCCCGAGTGATCACGGATTTGACTGGGTATACAAATTCACTGTCAATGTTGCGTCCGATAATCTCTAAATTTTGAAGTTTCATTTCTTCGCGCACGGTTTTCAGAAAAGCGACTCGTTTTTGAACGCCTTCGCCTAGAAGTATTTTTTCGCTTGGGTATTTAATTTTTAAGGGAATCCCCGGAAATCCTGGGCCTGTGCCTAAATCCAATAGAGGAAATTGGGGTTTAAAAAATTTTAGAAAAATTAGGCTGTCGATAAAGTGTTTTATTGCGACGTCTTTTAGAGTCAATAATCGAGTAAAATTCTCTGAATTCTGATTTTGCATCAGCAGCCGGTAAAAATGGGCCAGCTGCCGACGTTCTTCATGGGAAACTTCAGTGAAATCGTGATTGCGAAATACATCATAGAGTCGATCATTCGCTTCTTCCACTGAAAATATATCTTGAGGCTTTCTATGGCGCCCTAAAAGCGTAGCAGGCTTTGAATCAAAGGCTTTTGGGGCCATTTTTGCTGGGTGATTGCGTTTTGCATTAACTTTTGGCGGCACATCAGCGGCAGGCTGATCTTTTGGCTTTTGCCTGGCTTTGTAAGCTGAATAATTGGATTTGTTTTTATGAGCCATAATTAAGCCCGAGTATTCCTTTGATTTGGCTCTGAGTCAAACGAGAGTTCAAAATCCTTGCGGACGCTCTAAGTGGCTGTCATATTTAAAAAATATGATTATTTACGAA
>JAYVPD010000284.1:0-11050 GCA_043757515.1 Pseudobdellovibrionaceae bacterium | reverse complement strand
AGCTGGGCATGCACACCATTGTCAGGGACAGCCCCCTAATGCTTTGCTTGTAAGGTTTATTTTCGATGAGTTTTACGTCGTCGAACCTATCCCTAAATTCTAGCGTATATTTCAGGAATTTTCAATAAAACAGGACTCCAAGAAAATAATTATTTTCCGATAAAATTGTATGAATTTGGTTCTATTAGATTACTATTTTCCGTTCATTGTCTTTTTATATGGATTTATAGTGCTTTTGGCGATAGAGGGGCCGTTTTTACGTGCTTTTGCTGGACAACAATCAAATTTATTTATCTTGCAATTGAAGTCCCATACGCCTTTGGCTTGGGTCTGTTTTTTTGTTGGCGGACTGTGGTCCGTGCAAAATTTGGTAGTCAACCTAAGTTGACAGTTCGGGCCTGGCCCATTAGTGTCCATGACCAATGGAAAGCAATCGAACTAGTGATCTCAATTTACCATTAAATACGCAGAACTCAGTCGTTCAAACTCAGGCCGCTGACATCGCCGTTTTATCGGTTGAACAATTAAACATGCGGATCAAACAATTGCTTGAAGGTCAGATGATTTCCATCTGGTTACGCGGCGAAGTTTCCAATTTCAAAGCGCACACATCAGGCCATTACTATTTTTCATTGAAAGATGGAAAATCGCAGATTTCAGCAGTCATGTTTCGCGGTTTCAATTCGAAAATTCGCTTTAAAGTTCAAGATGGTATGGAAGTATTGGTTAAAGGCCGCATTAGTGTGTACGAACCCCGAGGCAGTTACCAAATTTTATGTGAGCACATGGAACCCGTTGGGGCCGGAGCCTTGCAAAAGGCGTTTGAGGATTTAAAAAATAAATTGAAATCAGAAGGCCTTTTTGAATCGGCTCGTAAGCGGGCCATTCCTGTGCATCCAAATAAAATTGTAGTTATCAGTTCGCCCACGGGCGCCGCAATTCAGGATTTTATTCAAATAGTAGCTCGGCGAGCGCCTTTTTTAGAAGTCATTTTAATTCCAACCTTGGTTCAAGGCGACGGCGCGGCCGAAAAAATAATGGAAGCGTTAAGATCGGCGTGGCGACTAAAAAACGTGGATGTCATTGTCCTGGCCCGCGGCGGTGGCTCGATTGAGGATCTTTGGGCATTCAATGATGAACGTTTGGTGCGTTTGATTTCAGAATCGCCAGTGCCTACGATTTCAGCGATAGGACATGAAATTGATTTTACAATTTCTGATTTTGTGGCTGATTTGCGCGCGCCTACACCGTCGGCTGCAGCCGAATTAGTAGCGAAAAGCTCAAAAGAACTGCATCAGCGATTGACCCATTTAAGTCAGTTAATAAATGTTCTTCTTGATCGAAAAATTAAAAATTTGATATCTCAATTGGGAAATCTGCGACTGCGCTTGGTTGATCCGCAAAAAATGCTTCAAGATTTGTCTTTACGCAATGATGAACTTTTAACGCGTCTTCAGGGCGCAGTGGGCGATTTATTTTTGAAAAATAGGCATAAGATCGAAATGCTGTCGGAACGAATGCCTAATTTACAAGACAAATTGGATAACGTCAGAAGTGAAATCGGTCATTTGCTTAAAAATCTTCAAATGATGATCAAGAAAAATGTTCAGAATTCTCGCTATAAGCTTGAAAGTCGGATGGCGGTATTGGACTCCATTAGCCCGCTGAAGGTTTTAGATCGTGGTTATTCAATAGTAACTCAAAATGATCAAGTCATTCGTTCGCCCAAACAAATTGAAGCGGCTCAGCCACTAGTGGTAAGACTAGGCGAGGGCTCTGTGGAAATTAAAATTAAAGAAATTAGCACTATCAGTGAAAGCAAAAAGGGATAACATATGGATTTTGAAAAAAATTTGAAACGACTTGAAGACATTGTAAGCAAAATGGAAAAGGGCGACATAAGCCTGGAGGATTCTTTAAAATTCTTCGAAGAAGGCGTAAAGCTTTCTCGGGAGTGCAATTCAAAATTAACTGAAGCCGAGTTGAAAGTTAAAAAACTAATGAGCTTTGACAAAGACGGCCAACCCGTCACCGAGCCCTTTGCAAGTGAAGACAATTAAAAATGAATTCCTATTCGAGAGAACTCGAATCTTTCGAAACATTTTGTAGGACCGAATTGCAGACTCTGTTCGCAAGAACAGAGCACTCGATGACGGCTGCTTTGTCGGCGGTTGATGATGTCCAAAAGCCTTACTTAAAAAGCATTTCCCAAGCGCAAAAATCGTTGATTGAAAATGCTCAGTTTAAAAGTATCGAGTATTCTTTTTTCTCTGGCGGTAAGCGATTTCGCCCCCTGTTAACGTTTGCCGCTGCGGAGTACCTAGATATTGAAATTGAATCTGTTTATGGATGGGCCATGGCGCTTGAAATGATTCACACCTATTCATTAATACATGATGATTTGCCAAGCATGGACAATGATGACATTCGCCGCGGAAAGCCTACCAATCATAAGGTGTATGGCGAGGCCCTGGCTTTGCTTTCTGGTGATGCCCTCTTGACTGAAGCCTTTGGCTTGCTGGCAAAATATTACAACCAGCCTAGCGCAAATTTAAATGCCTTGATCAATAGTTTGGCCCGCATATCAGGTTTGAACGGCATGATTTTGGGGCAATACTATGACATTTCTTTGGATAAATCACAAGCGACGGATTTTTATTCGATTTCCCATTTAAATCATATTCATTTATTAAAAACAGGGGCCCTAATTAGCGGCGCTTTTATGGGGCCGGCGCATCTAAAAGGACTAAAGGCTTCAGAACTGCGATCCTTTGAAGAGATCGGGATTTTATTGGGTTATGCGTTTCAGGTAAAAGATGATATTTTAGACAGTGCCCAAGACAAGGGCTCTAAGAAGAATTTGTCCTATTTTTTCAAAGAGTCGACAGAGCTGACTTTATTTTTAAATCAGATTCATCAGGAAATTGGTAAAAAAGTCGCCTTGCTGAGCGGCCAGCGTGGACCAGCTAAAGATAGGTCCGCCTGCCTGACCCAGTTTTTGGAATGGAACTCTGGGCGTGAAAAATAAATATGCGTGTTGATCTTTTACTGGTTAAAAAAAATCTAGTGTCTACTAGAACACGTGCGCAAGAAATGATAAAAAATCGACAAATTTATTTAGTATCCAATGATGTCCCTAGGCTAGTGATAAAGTCCAGTGAAGATCTTCCGTTAGATAGCATTTTTCAAATAGAGGACGGATTTGCCAGCGAATTTGTTTCAAGGGCCGGGCACAAAATAAAAGGCGCGGCTACCGAGCTGGGTCTAGATTTTAAAAATAAACGCTGTTTAGATGTTGGGGTATCGACCGGTGGGTTTTCCGATTTTCTATTAAAAGCGGGCGCCGCATCCGTTCTTGGAATTGATGTTGGCCAGGACCAAACCCACCCGACGATTAAAAATCATTCTCAATTTAGGCTTTTAGAAAAGGTAAATGCTCGATTCCTGGATGAAAATGAACAATTCCAAGACTTGATTCCAGAAAATGGGTTTGATTTTATTTGTATGGATGTCTCGTTTATTAGCATTCGACTTATTTTGCCAAAATTGAAACCAGTACTTGGCAAAAATGGACATCTCTTGGTCCTAGTAAAGCCCCAATTTGAATTGGGTCCTGCGGCTTTAAATGAAAAGGGTATTGTCAAAAATTCCTCACAGTATTTAGAATTGGAACGAGCGATAGTGGACTCGGTCAATGCATTGGGTTTTAAAGTAGAAAAGTACTTTTCATCGTCCATCCAAGGAAAAGATGGAAATCACGAGTTTTTTCTTTTCCTCTCGATAAAATGAACTGTTATAATTGTCGAATTAAATCAAATGTGAATATTGTAGGAGCTTTTCAAATGAAATTAGTTATCTTAGTCGCTTTCCTAGGAATAATGGGTTGTCAGACACCACATCGAGCAGAAACACCCAAGCGAGACACCGCGCGGCCTGACGGCGAAAAACCAGCTGCCGACAAATCAGGAACAGCCAAGCCAAAAGACAATCCAGGCGGGACGCCCGCACAACCAACACCTGTGGTGGAAAAAGACGACACAAGAGTTCTCCCCGATGACAATACGGCTCCCGATGAAATTGAACCAAGCGTGAAGCCCCGTCCAATTCCTAGAATCCCAAAAGTAGGAGTGATTTTTGGTCCAGGGGGCGGGCGGACATACGGCGAAATCGGAGTGCTTCAAGAGTTTCAGAAAAATAAAATTCCGATTTTCAATGTCGCCGGAGTCGAGCTGGGGGCGCTTATAGCAAGCCTGTTCGCGTGGCATGGTTCTGTGAACGATGTGGAATGGCAAATGTTTAAGGTAAAAAGTGATGATATAATAAAAAAGAATATGATGTCTGGCAAAAAAACTGGCGAATTCCAGGCCCTGGCCAGTATAATTAAGACTGCGTTTCATAATTTGAAATCAGAAGATTTAAAAAAGCAATTTTCCTGTCCCGCTTTAAATTTGCAAAAGAATAAAATGTTTATGATGAACAACGGTTTGCTTGAAGCATTGTTACCCTATTGCATTCCGTATCCCCCTTTATTTAAGCCGTACCAGAAAAATCTAAGCGCTATTCGTGAAATCAAAGCAATGGCGGATCATTTGCGCAAGCAAGGTGCAAATTATATTGTTTTTATTAACGTGCTTGGCGGAAATCCAGCAAAAACTCCTTTGAATGATGCTGACTCAATGGAAAATTTGGTCTGGTCGGAAATTGCGAGCCAACTGGTCAAAGACAGTGCTAGTGCGGACTATATGATCACTGTAGACCTGGATGGTTATAGTATTCTAGACTTTGAAAACAAACGCGATATGATGATTAAAGGATCTGAACAAGCGGCAGGCCCAGTCAGGGAATTAGCGGGGAAATTAGGACTATGAGAAAACCAACAGAAAACGTAGAGATATTTAGAAAACGCCGCGAAGCGGTTTTAAAAAAACTTAATACTGGGGCTCTCGTTGTGGCGTCTCATCCAGAACAAATTCGCAATCACGACGTGCACTTTCCCTATCGCCAAGATTCTAATTTGTATTATTTAACGGGCTTTGAAGAACCCGAATCCGTTTTAATATTAAAGCCAGGTTCATTTCCAGAAAGTGTATTGTTTGTGCGCAAAAAAAATGTCGAGCGTGAAACCTGGGATGGCTTTCGCTATGGCCCAGAAGTGGCGCAAGAGGTATTTCACGTAGACAAATGTTACCCAATTGAAGAATTTCTGGAACAGTTTCCAAAGCTTATGAAGGGCTATGATTCTGTATACTATAGACTTTTGAAAAATCCTGAATTTGATAGACGATTTTTGACAGCCCTAGATAGTTTACGGCTATCGTCACCGCGCTCTGGTTTTGGATTGCTGCCTATTTTAGATGCCGATGTACTTTTAGGCGAGCTAAGATTGTTTAAATCGGATGCAGAGATATTGAATCAAAGAAAGGCGTGCAGAATATCAGCAGAATCCCATCGATTGGCCATGAAATCTGTCAAGCCAGGCGTTTCCGAGCGGCAAGTGCAGGCGTTGATGACTCATTTTTATATGAGCCAGGGTTCGGCTCGTGAGGGCTATTATCCAATCGTTGCGTCGGGAAACAATGCGACAACTTTGCACTACAATTTTAATGATCAAACGTGCCAAGATGGCGATCTGCTATTGATTGATTCGGGAACAGAATTTAATTATTATACTGGTGATATCACTCGCACATTTCCTGTTAACGGTCGATTTACCGATGTTCAAGCGCGAGTTTATCAGCACGTCTTAGATGTCCAAAAAGAAATAATAAATAGTTTAAAGCCAGGTATTTTATTTAAAGATTTGCACGAAAATGGAGCATCCTTGTTGACTGACGTGATGTTGGAGCTTGGTTTTTTGTCTGGTCGCAAAGATGATATAATTTCTTCTAATACCCATAGAAAATATTATCCGCACGGCATAGGTCACTGGCTGGGTCTAGATGTTCATGACGCTGGACTGTATTTTGTTAATGGTCAGCCGCGGCCTATCGAAGCTGGTATGTGTTTCACTGTCGAGCCAGGTCTTTATGTTCCAGAAGCAGATAAAGATGCTCCTAGTGAGTACCGTGGCATAGGCGTGCGAATTGAAGATAATATTTTAATTACGTCCAATGGACATGATGTCATGACTTCAGACGCGCCGAAAGAAATTAAAGACATCGAATCATTCATGGCCGGTTAAAAATTTAAATAAATAAATAAATAAATAAAATAAATAGCAGTCGGATAAAAACCTCCTTATACTTAAAGAAGGGTCTATGAGGACCCTGATCATTAGCCAGGAGGATGTATGGCAGAACAGAAGACGATGGAGTTGCCTTTATTACCGCTGCGAGACCTGATAATATTCCCGCATCTAATGATGCCCCTCTTTGTAGGAAGGGAAAAAAGCATAAACGCTCTTGAAGAAGCGATCAGTAAACAATCCGATATTATTTTAGCCGCCCAAAAGGATGCTAAAACTAATAATCCTGAGCCAAAAGACATCTATACGGTTGGAACAATCGGGACAATCATTCAGCTGCTAAAATTACCAGATGGAACTGTAAAAGTTTTAGTCGAAGGTAAACGACGAGTTAAAATTAAGGACTTTGTAAACAACGAAAACTTTTTTGTAGTAAAATACGAAGAAATTCCAGAAGAAGTCGAATCACAAGTTGAAGCTCAGGCATTGGTGCGATCTGTAAAGGCCACGTTTGAAACCTATGTGAAATTAAACAAACGAATTCCACCTGAAATATTAATGCGAGTGACGTCGATTGAAAGCGCTGGCGAACTGGCCGATATTATCGTTGCGCAATTGAATTTGAAAATTGAAGACAAGCAAAAAGTGCTGGAAATTTTCGAACCAGAAAAGCGTCTCGAGCATTTGTTAAACATAATGACGGGCGAAATTGAAATTCTAGAAGTTGAAAAGAAAATTCGCACTCGAGTTAAAAAACAAATGGAGCGGTCTCAAAAAGAATATTATTTGAATGAACAAATGCAGGCTATTCAAAAAGAGTTGGGTGATAAGGATGATTATCAAGCCGAACTTCAAGAGTTAGAAAGCAAGTGCAAAGCTAAAAAAATGACTCAAGAAGCGAAAGATAAAGTACTAAAAGAAGTCAAAAAATTGAAAATGATGTCGCCTATGTCGGCAGAAGCGACCGTGGTCAGGAACTATATAGACTGGGTGTTGTCATTGCCTTGGCAGGATTATTCAGCAGACAGTCATGACATCAAAAAAGCTCAGCGCGTATTGGATGACGATCACTGGGGTTTAGAAAAAGTAAAAGAAAGAATTCTTGAATACTTAGCTGTTTTGAAACTCTCGAATAGTCTCAAAGGTCCGATTTTGTGCTTAGTGGGCCCCCCGGGTGTAGGTAAAACATCACTGGCGCGCTCAATCGCAACATCATTAAACAGACCGTTTGCGCGAATATCACTTGGCGGAGTTAGGGATGAAGCGGAAATTCGCGGTCATAGAAAGACCTATGTTGGCGCGATGCCAGGCAAAATTATCCAAGCTCTTCGAAAAGTAGAAAAAGGAAATGCCCTTTTGTTACTAGATGAAATCGACAAGATGGCCTCTGATTTTCGCGGCGACCCATCATCTGCGATGCTTGAAGTTTTGGACCCTGAACAAAATAATACGTTCCAAGATCATTACTTAGAAGTTGAATACGACTTATCAAAAGTAATGTTCATCGCGACTGCAAATACGCTGCACACGGTGCCTCGCCCTCTTTTGGATCGTATGGAAGTCATAAGTCTTGAAGGCTACATTGAGCAAGAGAAGTTTCATATTGCAAAAAACTATTTAGTTCCAAAGCAAATTGAAAATCATGGATTAAAAGATCACAAAGTACAAATTCAAGACTCGACAGTCAGAAATATTATTCGATACTACACTCGAGAAGCGGGCGTTCGTAATCTAGAACGGCAAATTGCAAACGTTTGCAGAAAAGTGGCGAAAGATATTGTAATGTCCGAAGCCATGAAGGATATGAAAACAGAAAAGAAAAAGAAAGCTGCGGCGGCCAAAGCCAAGCTGGGTTACATTGTGACTCCAACTAAACTCGTTGAACTGTTGGGCGCGCATAAATTCAAGTTTGGTAAAATTGAAGAATCAAACGAGATTGGTCTTACGAATGGAATGGCCTGGACAGAAGTGGGCGGCGATCTATTAGCCGTTGAAGTCAGTGTCGTTCCAGGAAAAGGCAAATTCACAGTAACAGGCCAACTAGGCGACGTGATGAAAGAATCTTGTTCGGCGGCAATGAGTTATGTTCGATCGCGTGGACCGTTATTTGGATTTGCAAAAGAATATTTTGCAGATATCGATGTGCATATTCATTTACCCGAAGGTGCGGTTCCAAAAGATGGTCCATCAGCGGGCATTGCCTTAACGACAAGTATTGTTTCAGCGATTACTAAGATTCCTGTTAAACGAACGGTTGCTATGACTGGTGAAATTTCGCTGCGAGGCAAAGTAATGCCAATCGGTGGATTAAAAGAGAAAGTTCTAGCGGCTCATCGAGGTGGAATCAAAACCATAATCTGCCCAAAAGAAAATGAAAAAGATTTGAAAGACATTCCTAAAGAAGTCTTAAAAGAATTGAAAGTTATTTTAGTTGATCACGTCGATCAAGTATTGATAAACGCTTTAGATATCAAATCGCCAAAAGAATTGTTCAAGCAACAGAAAGCGGCTGATTTAGGTGTAAAAGCGCAATACACAGGTCAATCGTTGCATATTCATCACTAGGTGCGAATTTTAAACTTAGTTTTATTTTATTTGGTTACAGCTACCCTCTCGGCCCATGCGCTGGGAGGGTATTTTTCTGCAAAAATTAAAAACAAAGAGTATCATTTCTATATTGGTCCAACGAGTTCCTATTTTTATCAAAAAGGTGAAGTGCAGACTTATTTCTTGAAAAAAGAAATAGTTTTGGGCACAGTTCGGACTTTTGAAATCTTTGAAAAAACCCAAGCTGGCTCAGAAGTAGGCAAAATCCAAATAAGCGATGATGCCATTGATGTGTTTGAGCTCAATCAAATAAAAACGAAAAATATTAAATTTAAAAAATTAAATTATCAGATAGAGCCGATTACCCTGACTAAACAGATTTACAATAACGACAAGTGCTCTTTCAAATTCGTAGACCTAAATGATATTGAAAATATTTACCTATTTAAAGAAGTGACTTTTTTAATTTCTGAAATCATGGATGTATTCAAAGACTACGACTGCGACTATTTAAAATCCAGTCGTTCAAATGAAATGAAAGTCGATTTGAATCAGCTTACCTGCGAGAATGAAATATTTCTGATGAAAAATAGATTTTATGGAATCAATTTTATGTGTAAGGCGGGAATGGCCAAAGGTAAAAATTTTAAATATCAGGTTTTTTCGACGATTTATGATAAAACCTTAAAGGCTCGAGTAGAAAAATCTGATTTTACTGCATCGGATATTTCGTCAGAAGACGATTCTCGAAATCTTGATTTTCGTCTGACCCCCGTTGGCCTGGGGCTTTATTCTGCAGACCTGCATGAAAACAAAGAAGAATACCTAAGAATTATCCCGTATTTTAATCTTAAAAAGAACTTTTCTGTCTGGGGAAAGCCTAAGCGCTATCTAAGCAATTTCTCTCTTAAATAAAATAATTCGTTAGAGTTTGAACTTTTGGACTAACATTCATCAGATTTAGCCACCTCGAGTTTTTTAAACGACACTTAATTGTTGTTTGCGTTATATGGAGCCGATAAAAAGCATAATAATATCAATAATTTGACGCTTATTTTGTTTTTGTCTAAATCCAGGCTCGAAAGATTGACCATCAAGACAGAATCTGACATTACAGACTGGCAACACATTAAGGGTAATATGATAAATCAGACTGCCGAACTTCAGTCGAATCCCATTTCGACCGTAGACCAAGTTTTTCAATTGGGTAAACTGCATGCCGACCGCGGTGATTACAATAATGCAATAATCTTTTTAACTCAGGCTGCAGACATTTATTTTACTCAGAAAAATTTTTCTGAGTATTTAAAATGTCAGAATCTCTTCTTACGAATTTATGCAGAACGAGATCGATTTGACGAAATCAACGCTACAAAAGAACAACTTCAGGACTTGGTTTTAAAAGAAGGGTTCGATTTAAATGCCAAAACGTATTTCACTCTCTCTATGTGCGCTGGCTACAAGGGCCAACACGAAGTGGCGCTGGATTACGCTCAACGATCCTTATCGCTGGCTTTGGGCGTAGATAATAAAGAAGACATTTGTAACAGTATCTTCATGATAAGCTTTATTTATTTTTTAATGGGCCGTTATGCTGATGCTTTGAAAGAAGTTTATAATCTTCATGTATTTTTCCAGGTCTATGATTTTCCTGAATTAAGATTGTCTGCTAAATTATTAAACGCTGATATCTTTAGAATTCAGAAAAAATATGACGAAGCTTTGAGCATCATGTGGGAAGCTTATGAAGAACTTAAATCCTGTAAAAAAATCGTCACACATGTTTCTATTCTAGGCATGCTGGGCACCACATATTTTGATATGGGCGACAAAGAATCATCTCGCGTTTATTTGAACATGGCTTTGCGAATGGTGGATGAAACCAATCAGGTCCGATTAGCCAAAATGATTAAATCCTACCTGGATAAAATGGGCGGCGAAACCCAAACCAATTTTGATGTCCTTTTTGATGAAACCAACCATTTGGTAGTCGAGCAGAAAATCGGTCGAATCGATTTTAAAAATCAATTTATACTTTTAGATTTACTAAAACTTTTTATTCAGAACCAAGGGGTTATTTTTTCTAAAGAATACCTAGTGGAAAATGTTTGGAAACAAACATATGATCCAAGCGTTCATGACAATAAGATTTACGTGACTATAAAAAGGTTGAGAAAGCTTATTGAGCCAGAGTACGATAAGCCGAAATATCTTTTTCGGGCAAAAAATGGTTATTATTTTAACAAAGCTGTGAAAGTGCATTTTGAACTATAGAGGGGAATCTATGAATCGAATGATACGTTTTTTAAAACAAATCAT
>JAYVPD010000283.1:0-11226 GCA_043757515.1 Pseudobdellovibrionaceae bacterium | reverse complement strand
AAATGGCGGAGGATGCGAGATTCGAACTCGCGTTACTCTTTTGGAGTAAACTCGCTTTCCAAGCGAGCGCCTTCAGCCACTCGGCCAACCCTCCGGATGAATGGAACTTAAGTTTTTAATACCAAATAGTAGCGAACTCAACTAGTTTTTTACTGAATTCTTTCTAAGCCGAATTCCCACACTTTAATCTTTTCGGACAAGATGACTCGCTCTGTGTCGTCTAAATAAGGCAGCAGAAGTTTAAACGTGCGCAGCATTTGAACAACCATGGGAACAGAGGCGACCTTGGTTTCCATTTCGAAAAAATTGGATTTTGGATTGTAGTACTTTTGCAGGTAGGAATAGGTTTCTTTCGCGGCCCACATATAAGATTCAATTTTAGTAGTGTCATAAACATAAATCAATGACTCAATGACATAAAGTTGGTCCATCAGGCTGGCTCGTTTTTCTACAGGTTCCATTGTAGGCAATTTAATCATCCCGTAGCACATTCCTGGCGCATCTGATGCTTTTTGCTTTCTAAATTTTGTCGCCACAGTATTTCCAAGTGGCAAAATAATCTGCTTTACTTGATCCACTTGCTTGGCAATTATTTGGGCAAACGAAGGACACTTAGGGGATTTCAAATCTCGGCACTCGGGATCAGTGATGTCTTTTTTCTGTAGTTCTTTAAATTGAGTTTTTTCAATTCCTGTTACTACACCTTGAACTGATTTTAGCAACCTTAGTAGCTTAGCAATGGCTTCAATATTTACGTCTGGTGACCGTTGACCATTAACAATATCAACATAAACTCCATAAAGTAGTTTCTTGTCTTTGTATTTTGCGTATTCATTTAACCAAACTATTTCATTGTTGTCAGTCACCAATCCAATTTGCGAATATCCTTTGTTAAGATTACTAATCCAATTTAAAAACTGAGCCGTTACCATTCCAAAAAAATCCGTCTTTGAAAATAGTTTCGGATCATTTTTACCAGCTTCGCTGCCAAAGACATCCGATGCCTTATAAGACCCCAGCAAAGTATCAAAAGAATTGCTTTCCCAGTCCCTTAGATACTTCATCAACGACAACAAACCCGTTCCCAGTTCAATCTGAGAAAGCGAGGACACTGTCACTGGCTCTGTTGAATCTTTTCTTAAATAAGGGGCGCCCAGATCAATTCGATCGGCCAAACCAAACGATAAAAGCGATGTTACAGCGCTGCCCACATCATAAGGAACTACTTCATTTTCAAAATTTCGCACCAGGCCTCGGGTGGGAGCTCCATTGGTTGGAATACCACCAAAACCCATAACCCGATTTACTTGTTCTATGATTGTCCGTCGCAAATGCTTTTCAGGCAAAATATCTGTTTCAATCATTTTCGCATTTGTTCCCAGCGAGGCACCGACAGACCGAGTATTGACTACATTCCTAGGCTGAACCGGCACAACGAATGAAACAGCTCGTTTTTGCATATCGACTTCGATAAGAGGAAATTCATAGGCCATTGTTACATCATCTTTAAGATCTAAATTTACCATCAGCCAATTCAAGAATTTTTCTTTGGTAAAGCCTTGAGCGTTATTTTTTTGCGTATCCAATCCGTCTTTTGCTTTTACAACATTTCTAACAACTTTTTTGGTAACACGAGCATCTAGATTTAAAACAACATTTAACAAGCGCTCTTCTAAAATTTCCAAAACATAGCCGTGAGTCTTTTCATTTAAGGTATTTTTCAAATTTTCCACTCCAAATTTTTTAATTTGGGGCAACACGCCAAAATCACGGATCAATGAATCTATCAATTTTGGACATGATTTTTCCACAAAGCACGTTAGCTCTGAATCTTTATGTCCGATCATAAACTTGTACAATGAAGACGATATGGGCATAAAATAGGATTCACGTTCTTTTGGTGAAAGAATAAACCAGACAGCAACGATCGCTGAAAACGCGCTGAGTTCATCTTTAACGTCACCGATTTTTACTGCTAAAACTTTACCTGCCGTTATCTTGTCGACCGAGTCTTTGTCTAAGGGGATATCAAACTCTTTTACCATGCCTTCCAAAATAGTGATCATGTTATCTAGAGTTTTTTTACTATCAATCGCAGTCCATTGTTTATTCAAGTAATCTATGTTAACGTCCTTTTCATCTTTTACTTCTTTTAACAAAGCGACTGTAAACGCTGGCAGCAATTTCATTTTTGGAACCAAAGCCACAAAAGCATCCAAATAGCCTTGAATTAAAGCTACAGATTCTTTAAATTTTGCTTTCTTGGGCCAAGGGTACGTGTTTTTTAATTCTATTAATTTCGCTTTTACTTTTCCTAAATCCGTATCCAGGCGCTGACTGCCCTCTTCGAAGGCATCTCTTACAGATGGCAAGGCTTCTTCTTGAAAAATTTGGTAATAGGGAGTTTTAAAAAATGAAACACTCGTACCCACTGGCTCTGAATAGTATTTTTTATACAGGACAGACGCCGTCGCTTTCAGGTTTGGATTCTTGTATTTTTCAGACAAGTATAAAAGGCTTTGGATAACATCATGGACTTCGGCACTTTGAATCTGCCCCTTCCATTCCATTTCAAATTGATTGACGTGCTGAAGAAGCTTTGCGAAATCCCGATCTTTTTCTAAATCTGGTTTTAAATCTGTAATAGGCGCAGAGAAATCTTTCTGGCTCAGTTTAGGCGAGCAGCCAGACAGAACAAAACTTAAAATAATAAAAAAGTTTACTAGTCGTTTCATAATCTCGCTTTAAAAAAACATTTTAAAATTAATTTCTTGCAATGTTCTGCGGTTTATATTTTCGCCTTTAAATAAATCACTATATTCAAAATATACAAAAAATGGAAAAAGAGCCTTCTTTTTGAAATAGGCCTTCACCGTGTTGAATGATAACTTTACAGAATAGATTTCTTCCCGGGCGTATGTATTTTGGCCCAATAGATCATAACGACTTCCACGCGATCCATTGAACGAATCGGCCGCTTTCTGATTCTGGGTATAGGTCGTTGAAAATCTCAAGGAATCGGAGGCTTGCAATTCACCTTCGGCTTTAAAGCTCCATTTGGCGCCTGTTTGCCGCTGAACATCTTCCTTTTGAGCGGCATCTGGAAGATTGTCATCGGCATTAAGCGGCACTCGCGCTGAAATCGAATCGCTCAAAACATATTGGTATCCCAAATACGGTGAAAAGCTAAGACCGGCCGGCCCCTTAAAAGTAGTAGCCAGCGTATTTTCAACCGAAGCCAAGCCAAATGTGTTTAAGGCAAGCAGATCATCTGGGTCATATTTAGGCCCAGTAGGCAATCCAATGGTCGTTAAATAGAAAAAATCTACATAGGGAGTTTGTTGAAATCGATAGACTGAGACCAACTGCACATCGCCAAGAAACTGCTGCGATTGGCCCACCAAAGGTTTATACCCACGTTGTTCAACAGTTTTTAATGTTTCATTTTTAATATCTAGATTTAAAGCGCGATCCAATTCATCACTGACCCGGCCCTGATAAACAGCTTTGTACGAATCCAAATTGGAATTTAATGTTTGAAGATTCACTTGGGTTTCAAAAGTAACAATCGGGGCGCCCAAAGCTATGGTCCAATTTGAGGTAACACCGTAAGCATAAATCGGAGCGAAATACTGCATAGAGGGATTAATTTCAAATTTAAGAACTCCATAGTTAATGGATTCACCATGGCTCTGGCCAAATGCATTTAAAACAGAAATTAGATTTTTTGCATCGGGACTGACTTTATGCAAATAGCTGGCGTCGTACACAACAGATCGCAGATCACCTAACCGCCAAAGAGAGCCATCATTTTGAAACTTTTGATCTAAATTTTGAAATACCCCATAGTTAAACATGGGGCTATTTATTCCTTTTGGCAAAACATCGGGACTTGCTATGACTTGTATAGCAAAAACTAATGCGCAAAAAGCGACAACAGGTGAACTAAAAGTTGGCACATTCGAACGCCATAAACCAACCGCTCGATGTAATAAGCAATTAAATATCATCGAGAGGATTCAGAGCAATAAGGATACCTAAATCACTAGGTTTTTTTTGAATTTTGAACCTGACAAAAATGGGCCACATCGTTTCTAAAAACAAAATCTATTGTTTAATTGTGTAAACAATCTTTACTATTTGACCCACATTAACGGGCAACTTTAAGGTGATATTATCCTTCACTATTTCATATTTTGATTTGTCCAACTTTACTAAATCTAGGTATACGTCACCAACCACTGCATTGGCCGGTAAGCCCATTTTTAACCCTTGATTTGCGACTTCCGTAACAAAATTGGCTGTGGCTGCAATTGCATCTTTGTAGGAATCACTGCAAATTGGGAAGATTTTAATAGCAGCAGAATTTAAAGCGGCCAATCCTTCATATCGGGTACCTAAAGATTGTCCCGACTGCAAAACACAAGCGCCTGAGCTTGGATTTGTAATTATGCTTAAGAACACATTACTGCCAAACAAAGTATTCATTCGATCGATAAGATACTTTTCTAAATTAGTGGTGGTCGTTGTTTTACTTAGTGTGCCTACCAAATTACTCGAAAGGTCCAAAGAAAGCCCGTTTCGTCTGTACGATGCCGGATTTGAAAAATGAGTTTCCGAGCACCCTCCAGAATAATGAGAAATGCCTGTTGAAAACACACCAGTTGTATAACTCAAGGCATCGGGAATCTCTGAGAGATTTTGACCTTTTTCATTTTTTACACTCAAATCACAGAAGTCTTTTCCATAAGAGACATCGTTTGAATAGATGTAATAACTTCGGGAAAACTCTGAAATAAAACATTTTGAAACAGTTGAGTTTTTATAAACTATTTTGATAGGATATGAATTGCCTGAACCAGTATACCTATAGTCAGTTCGATCTGCTAGTGCGCGCACCATTTGTTGAGATTTTTCAAAACATTTACCAGCCGTCACGTCGTCCTGGTTTATATCTGTCCACGAAATTTTTATCGTTGCTGTTTCTGTAGCTTCCCCTTTTGCTAGCTTTAAAACCCCATCGGCAAACACATCGTCCCAGCTTGTTTTGTAACTGTATTCAATATCCACCGCATTTACTTTGAAATCAAAATAGTCACCTTCAGAGCCCGCGTCGGTCGAGACAGGACCGTAATCAAAACCGAACAAAGATTTGCATTCAGAGGCAACGCTGTGATCATCTTCATCAGTCAAAACAACAATCGCCGTTTTATCATTCACCGAATAAAAAGAATTGGTTTTTAGATTTTCAAAATGTCTTAAAATAGGACAAAGCACAGTTTCATTATCGCTTCCATCTGTACCCAAACTTAAAATGTAAGTTTTCAATTTTGAGATAGTTGAATCCGTGGTAGCACTAGAATCAGCTGTTTTCATGTTGAAAACCTTTCCCTGACTTTCAGTATACTGATGGCGCTTTTCTATTTTTACAATGTCGGCTTGTTTATATTGATCTAGTGATTCGACGCTCGTGTAGGATTGGAAATTAGCTTCGGTAAAGCTTCCGTCCGCTTTAATAAACTTGAAATTTGAATTGTTCTCTTGAGGTTCATCAGTTGTGGTAATAACTTTTACATCCACATTCAACCCCTTCAAAGGCAACAGCAACGTATCAATATTCTTAGATAGTTTTGCTTGGCTCTGAGACATCGTGTAGGAATTATCAACAACTAATAATAGTTTAAACGGCGAATAAGATGAAGTGCCCGTTATTGGCAAAATTTTTGAATTGGTAACCGTTGGAACGCAGGAATCATAAACATAGGACTGGTCTCCGTCCAGGTTACCATCAAAACAATTTCTAACAATGCCAACACAGGTATCACCGTTTGGTGATTTATAGGCTAACACTGATTTTCCATGATCAACAACATGGCTTGCACCTAACAAGCAGCTTTTTGGTGCTCCTGGGGAACACGTTGGATACGGAAAGCTTCCAGACAACCCATTTTTAGTGCAAATTCGTTCTTGATAACTGCAATTGTCTCCGAAGGGCACACTCGATGTTAAATAAGCTATTACTCGCTCACCTTCAGAAAGGTTTTTCCCATTGAAAAAGCAAGTAACCGCAGCAATTGAATTTGCGGTTTGTATTTCGGGCTTATCCCCCAAATCACTAAATTTTGTACGACTGCAGTTTTGAAAAAGGCTAAATACTGAAAATAACAGGACGAAATAAATATAAAAACTATTTTTGCTTTTCATCTACATTTCCCCAATTTACAAACAAGTCAGTATCCCCACCCATCGACGCTGCAACTAGGGTACCTGTTTTGAATTGAGAAATCTGGCTCAAGCTAAACCCTGCTTAGTATTGCGCTGTATAACTTGTTGATACCTAATTTTGCCTCACCAGCGATTGTCAACATAAGCGCCATGAACGGTGGTTTAAATCAATTGGTCTCAGCATGAGAATTTAGTTTCTTTAGGATGAAGTAAAGAAGTACCATTCCAGGTATGGCCATCAAAGCGCAAGAATAAAAAAACCACTCCCAGCCTAGTGCCTTCACGATATGCCCTGAAAATCCAGAAAAGAAATTTCGCCCTAGGACGGCAATACTAGATAAAATGGCAAACTGGGTGGCCGTGTATTTTTTGTTCGTTACAGTTGCGATAAAAGCCAAAAAAGCGGCTGAGCCCATGCCGGCCGTGATATCCTCGAAAAGCACAGCAAAGGCCAGCGCCCATTTTTGCGGTCCCGTGTAGGTGATCAGGGCAAAACAAGCGGTCGACAAAGCTTGCAAAAAGCCAAATATCCAAAGTGCTGGTCCAATTCCAATTCTATAAATCGTAATGCCGCCTATAAACAGTCCCACTAAAGCCGATGCCGTCCCGAATGTTTTTGCAATCAAAGCAATATCTACATTTTCATAACCCATCGCTTTGTAAAAAGGACTCAGCATTGCGCCCGACATAGCATCGCCAAATTTATAAAAAAATACGAATAACAGAATAGAAACGGCGCCATTTCGTTTCATAAATTCCTTAAACGGGGAAACGACTGAGTCTACTATCGAACCAGTTTGGAAATTAGCCATGGCAGGCTCTTTCAAAAAAAGCGCGGTGACAAATCCAATCGACATGAGCAGAGCCATAATCCAGTACACATGCATCCACGAAAAATACCCAGCGATGCCGACGGCAAATCCCCCGGAAACAAGCAAGCCAATGCGACTTCCATAGGAACCCATCGATGAGCCCATCCCCAGTTCTTCATCACTCAAATATTCGGTTCGTAAAGCATCGATGGCAATGTCTTGAGTGGCGCTAAAAAAAGCAATCCATACACAAACAGCAGCCATCAAAGCTAATGATTCGTTGGGATTCATAGTCCCTAAGGCCAACAGTCCTAGAAAAATCGCGATTTGAGAGGTGACCATCCAAAAGCGCCGTCTACCCATCCCAAAAAAAGAAAATCGGTCAATCAGGGGTGCCCACAAAAACTTCAAGGTGTAGGCCATTCCAACCCAGCCAAAATAACCAATAGTTGTAATATCCACTTTAGCTTCGGCCAACCATAATTTGATGGTATTACTTGTAAGCAATAACGGCAGCCCGCTTGAAAATCCCAGTAGAAAAATAATTAGCATTTTACGGTTAAATAAAAGTACCCAAAAACTTTTTCGATCGTTAGACAAAAAAGTCCCCTTCAGCTAGGACGGTGAATGTATCGCCTGTAAATGATTTCGTTTATGCATCTTCCACAGTAAATGGGAAATATACGGACGACGACTTTCGCCGGTTGTAACCATCAAAAGTTTGGTAATTTTTAAATCATCCGAATCAGTATAAAGCAAAATCAACATTTCTTGAATATAGTTGGTGTTTAAGGTCACATAGTTATCAGTGCCGACACCCAGTTGAACATTCTTTTTTTCCCACCAAGAAAACGGATGATCTTTGTAGTCCTCAAAGCGTCCCGTTAATTTGTTGTTTGAAGAGGGCAGTGTGATAAGTGTAACATCTTTTTGAATCAGTCGATTTAAAACATCATGCTGATAATGTTCAACTTCTCGAGCTGTATGAAATTTTGATTTAAGAAATAGAATTTCTTCTTCGTTGGTTAGCGTTGTTCCTGCTAGTAATTTTTCAAGAACAAATTTTTTGTCGCCCCAATCTAGTTCTTTCAATTCCTGATAAACTGGATCCTTGGGATCAATTTTGTCTTCATTTCGATTTTTCTTAATAACTTCTTGGTACAAGCGATGAAAATAGGTGTTTGGGTTTATCCCCAGACTTATCCCATGCTCTAGGGTGTCGATATGCCAAATATTCATTGCATTGTCGACCGCTTGAATTCCTTTTTTCAATGTATAAAACGTTTCACCATGATGGGAACGGATTTTAAAACCGCGGTACTGCAGTTTTCTGAATCCGGCCGCCAATTCATTGAAATGCTCTTTACGATAAAGCTCTTTTTCATCCCCAACAGTATCAACATCGGTCAGGTACGGTTCTAAATGCGGGTATTTATCTAGCATCGTGACCAGTTCATCCACCTGCTGCATGAAGTGTTCGCGGCGCGTTTTAAACTTATCTTTATCAAAGTGATGGGATTCTTTTCTAAACGAAGGTGACAGGGTAAAATTGAAATCGGGATGTTGTTTTTTAAACTTTATAAATCCATCGTACAGTCCGACGACCACGTCTTCTGACGTTAATTGACCTAATCCTGGAATTTGTTCAGACGAACTCGAAGTCGAGCGCGACAAGGAAAATTTTAATCGAACATGACCTACATTATATTTGGTATAAAGTTCAGTCGCCAAATGATAGGCAGCTTCTGTATGGACTTCCTTAGTAATAAAAATAAGCTGCGGCAAATACAAGATTTTCAAATAAGTAGAAAATCCTTCATTTTCCTTTAAACGAATTAAATTATCTATGTCTTCGGGGCAGGTAATCGGAATCGACATTGGGCCATACACCTGTTTAATTCGATCCTCATAAAGTTTCTTATTTGGCCCGTCTAAAAGTTTTTTTAGTCTAGGAAAAATAAAATCGGCCGTCAGTGAGCCAGTCAAATGAATATGCTCTTCTTTGTATTTCAAGGGAAAGTTTTTAAAAAATTCAAACATGGCATCTGAAAAACTATGTTCAAGTAATTTATTGATCTGAATTTTGTTAGTTCTAAACATATCAAGCAATTCACGGAATTCTTTTATTTCGTTATTCACTTCCGGGTGTTTCTTCGCCAAGTCCGAATTCAAAAGCAGATCCAGCGTATCCACTAGGCTCACGCCATTGGTTTCACCGACCATGTTTGTTAGATACTTGACTAACACTTTTTGTAAATCTCGCATCTAAATCACCCTTACTTTCCAATTATCCGTTTATACATAACTTTATGAGGTCCAATATCAGGAAGCTCAAACATTTCGCCGCTATTTTGAAACCCGTTGGCTTTATAAAACTGAAATGCTTTTATGCGAGCATTGCACCACAATAAATCACAGCGTTTGTCTTTTAGAAAATCAATCGTGGACATCAAAAGGGCGCCGCCAAAGCCCTGCCCTTGATAATTTATATCTGTGGCCATTCCGCGCAGCCGATAGGGAAAACCGCAATGAAGATTTTTATTAGATTCGGGAAAAATAGTGGCAACAGAAATCAAACGATTGGTATAGAACAATCCGAAATGAGTAGTTGTAGCATGAAAATCTTCGGGATTAAGGCATTCCTTTTTACTCAAGTATGGCTTCAAGACTTTTTGTCTTAAATCTAACGTCTGTTCAGAGGTGATGAGTTCAATTTTATAGTTGGAAATCATATTTTAAATGTTGAGGCATAACAATCGCAAGCGATTATGACACCTGTGCATTTAAATATTGAAGCCAATTATCAGGTATTTGTCCATTCCTGAATTCAAAATCTACGAACGGCAACCAATGAGGCGCCTTAGGTATTGTTAGAAGTGGCATCTGTGCCTGCGCTGGTGTTCGATTGGCTTTTCGTTGATTACAATCACGACAAGCGGTCACTACGTTAGTCCAGCTCTTTTCGCCTTTTTTAGAGGCGGGAACGACGTGATCAAGTGTTAGTTGTTTATAAGAAAATTTTTCAGCGCAGTATTGGCAAATAAAATCGTCTCGCAAATACACGTTCTCGCGACAAAATCGAATTGCATTTTTATTCTTCAGTCGGACGTAGGATTTTAAACGAAGGACGCTGGGTAGTTGGAATTTTTCTCTTGCGGATCTAGCGTAATCTTTGTGGAACTCAAGAATTTCAACTTTGTTTTGGAACCAAAGAACTATGGCTTTCTGCCAGCTAACTACCCGAATGGGCTCGTAGCTAGAGTTTAACAGAAGAGATCTAGAATTCATTAACCCCCCATCTCAGCTTGATTTTCCTCGGCGTCCCAAAGGGCGAACACCCTTATTTATATTATATTTGGTTTTTTTATTGATTTTCAAGAGGCATTCGATGAAAAAGGCCTAATAACACTCTTCCTGTTGGACTCATAATCAGCAGCAAGACTCAACAATAAGGATTCTTTATGTCCAAACGTGTTTTCGCCTTCAATTACGTCTTAAAATCAACCTCCGGCGAAGTCCTTGATGCCTCAGAGAAAAATCAACCGCTGCCTTTTTTAGAAGGATCGTCTCAAATTCTACCGGCCCTTGAAAAAGAAATCTTAACAATGCAGGAAGGGGATAAAAAAATGGTTAAATTGACCCCTGAGCAAGCCTACGGGCCACAATCTGATACGATGGTAATGGAAGTAGAAAAGCATGAGTTAGCTCATTTGCCCGACTTAAAGATTGGCACTTTCTTGCAATTAGACTTGCAGAATCAAACTAAAGTAGTTCGCGTATCAAAAATATCCGATTCCCACGTAACCCTAGATGGCAACCATCCTCTGGCCGGTCAGGCGCTGGAATTTGATATTGAATTAACGTTGGTTCGCCCAGCTACGCAAACAGAACTAGATCATGGTCATCCACATGGC
The DNA here is from genome assembly GCA_043757515.1 of Pseudobdellovibrionaceae bacterium. Taxonomy (GTDB): domain Bacteria; phylum Bdellovibrionota; class Bdellovibrionia; order Bdellovibrionales; family Bdellovibrionaceae; genus UBA2316. The sequence goes on along the minus strand of JAYVPD010000283.1, from coordinate 275 downwards.
CTGCATGGCCATAGTCACCATTAGTCTCAAAATAGGTTTATTGCAGTCTTTTAAAGTGCGCTAAAATCTAGCTCTTGGGAGAGTGGTTTTTGAGTTTACTTTTTAAGGTCATCATTATAGTCTGATACCTGTCCGCGTGAGTTATAGGTCTTCTGAAAAAATGCACCCATGGTTCCTGCGGGTTAACAACCCATAAAGTTTTACGTTTTGTAAGGAGGAATAATGGGAAAGAAAATATATGTAGGTAATTTAGCTTTTTCAGTAAGCGAAGAATT
>JAYVPD010000282.1:0-3043 GCA_043757515.1 Pseudobdellovibrionaceae bacterium | reverse complement strand
CGAAGCGACAAAAATTCAGGACAATCAACTGGTGCTATTTTCGGGAGGCGAAGCTGTCGAGGATTTGATTTACGAGTTTTTAAAGGACCGAAGCCCCTCAACGGAGCGGGCCTACCAGCATGACTTGAAGGCATTTTTCGAATTCACGGCGAAACAATTTGGCTTACCCTGGTCCGTGAACGATAAATTACTTTTTGAAGAGATTCGACGGGTGCATGTGGTCAAGTACAAGAAGTTTTTGGACGAGTATCTGTCGAACAGAAAAAAGCATTACGCACCGAACACGATCAATCGAAAAATTTCTGCTGTTTCAAGCTTCTTTCAATTTCTGCTCCGGCGAGAGATAATCGAAAAGAATCCAGCTGAATTTTGCACGCGGCCAAATCGAATTGTCCTGGAGGAAACACAGGCCTTTTCAGATCGTGAAATGAAAACGTTTTTTGACCTTGTCATTCAAGAAGCTGAACCACTTCACAAGGCAATCATACTGCTGCTCTTTACTACGGGAATGCGACAAGCTGAGCTGCGCAATCTCAAGCTTTCTAACTATAGGATGAAGGAAGGCATCCGGTTTCTCAGCTACATGGGCAAAGGACAAAAACAAAATCAGATTCCGATTCATCCAACAGCCGCTCACTACGTTGACGAATACGTCAACTGGATGAAGGTGATTGTCCGCAAAATCGAGGAAAATGATTATCTTTTTCAGCCCACTAAAAACTGTCATGGCGGCGAAATAAAAAATAAACTCAGTCATACGGCCCTTGGTTATATCGTCGGTAAATGGGCGAAGCAGGTCAGTAAAGACAAACGGATCACACCTCATAGCGCCCGCGCTACGTTCATTAGCTCGTTGATCGAAAATGGCGAGGACATCTATTACATTTCGCAGTTGGTGAATCATGCCGACGTAAGAACGACCCAGCGGTATAACAAGCGGAAGCGAAGCCATCGAAAAAACCCAATATTCAATCTGAACTTCTTTTAGACCGACGACCCGGGCCCGCGTTGGGGCGCCCGGGTCGGTACTGAAGCCTCGCTAAAAAATAACCGCGTCACTGGCACATAATCCAAATACAGGCGGGGTTTGGGATTTTAGTTTTATTTCCTGTCAATAACGCTTGACTTTAATTCCCATATATGGGAATATGACTTTGTGGAAGTTAGACGAACTGAAGAATTTAAAGCTTGGTTTGATCAACAAACTGAAAAGTCCAAGGCTCAAATCGATGCTCGTCTTAAAAATATTGAGATGTTTGATTATTTTGGTGATCATAAAGCGCTTGGAGAAAAGCTCCTTGAACTTCGATGGAAAAATGGACGCAGAGTTTATTACTCTTTAATCATTCGAGATGCTCTAACGTTAGTCCTATTAGGAGGGCTCAAAAATGCACAAAAAAAAGATATCCAAAAAGCTCGTAAAATCCTTGAAAGAGAAACCTCAAGCTAAACCGTATAAAGCTGGTACGGATGTTTCTATTGCGGGCCTGAAGGAAGCTATTACGGAAGCCTTGTTTGAAGCTGATTACGATACTTTTAAGGGCTGTATTGCCATCTTATTGGATAAGTGTGACTATTCTGAAATTACAAAAAAAACTGGTTTATCAAAAAGCACCCTTTACAGAATGTGTGAACCAAAGGCCAATCCTACGCTAGAAAATATTGGAAAAGTACTTCACTACATCAATGAGATGGATGTCCTCTCTGCTGTATAGACAATCAGGGCTACAATGGCACTTGTTTGATAGGCGGACGAGGTCCGGACAATCGGAGTTATTCCGGTTTTGCCTTGTCGCCCTCTAAAAGCTTGAATGACCGTCTATACGCGCTGCAAACCTTAGCGTAGTGACCGGTTCATATAGATAGATTAGTTTGTTAACATGGAAATTAAAAAATATCACAAAGCTTCCTGTCACTGTAAAAGCGTCGAATTTGAAGTTCATTTACCAAATGGACTAGAAAATCCTCGACGTTGTGATTGCTCTTTTTGCCGTATGCGCGGAGCTATCGCCGCTTCTGCGACTCTGGATGGGATTAAAATTTTAAAAGGTGCAGAGAAACTTACTCTTTATCAATTTAATACTAAGACAGCGAAACATTATTTCTGTTCGATATGCGGAATATACACCCACCATCAGCGACGCTCCAACCCAGATCAATACGGTTTTAATATTGCTTGTTTAGAGGGAGTAAATCCCTATGAACTCAAAGACGTTCCCGTAATGGATGGGATCAATCATCCCGCTGACAGGAAAAAGTATGAGTGAGCGATTAGTCGAGAGTCTGTCTACAGGGCAGACTTTTACTTTTTGTGACAGCTGGAATACACCAGAAGGTCGCGTTAAGCAGCTCAAGTATACATTAGAGCCCGGCAAATCTGTTGCGCCGCATGTACATCCAAATTCATCCCAATTCTTTAAGGTTATTTCTGGAGAATTAAGCGTTAAAGCGAATGGAAAGACGCTCAAATTACTTCCAGGCCAAGAAATTAAGAGTGCCATCAGCGGGGAACATGCGCAGTGGAACACTGGAAGTCAGCCGGTAGAGGTTATTGAAGGATATGACCCGCCGATTGATATAGAGCCATTTTTTACGGTGTTACCTCATGCATTAGAGAGCAAAAATATATTTAAGCTTTTTGTTTTTTTATTAGATTTTGAATTTGTTGTGACGTCACGTTGGCACTTTGCAAGAGCCATCATAAGATTGATGGGTTTTTTGGGAAAATTAGCTGGATACAAAAATTGGTATCTTCCGTACATCAAAAATTTACAATGCCCTGATACAAGAAGTGAATAATGCCAGTACCTACTGTCGCTACTCAATGCGGGCTAACTGAGTCTTCGCAACTAGACTATTCCAGAAAAAAACCAAAATTTTGATCGAAAACCGAAGCGAAATATTGGCCATTAAACTTCATTGTCTCGAGCGAGATCGTCGAGATTGGCACTTATTTCCGGCGCGGGCTAGGTCAGGCGATGTAATGTTATTTCGTGTTGAGATGAGTATATAATGAGTCGTCGAAAGCAACTTCCCAATCGCA
>JAYVPD010000281.1:0-3074 GCA_043757515.1 Pseudobdellovibrionaceae bacterium | reverse complement strand
TTTCGCGATTCTGGAATCTCGATTTTCTCTTCTATGGAACGCATTAAACGCTCGTCTGGTTCCTCGTCCATCCCGGTAAATTGATTGCGGACTTTTTCCTTTTGTGTGAACGCTTTTACATTGTCGATGTAGTTTGCGCACAATCGCGCCAAGGCGCTTTCGTCCGCGCTGATGGCCCTTTGAACTTCAGCTTTAATGACTTCTTCGTATTCTTGTTTCACAACGCCAATCAATTCCCGATAATCAGATTTTAATTCTTCATTTGATATCAACGAGTGATTTTTAAGGCCATTTTCAAGTTCTAGAAGAACCATGAATGGATTCACTGATCCCTTGTTGTTTTGCTGAGCATTTACAATTGCGTTGGACAATTTATCTTGAATATAACGAGGCGAAATTCCCTCTAGACCTTCGCGAATGGTTTCTTTTCGTAGTTCTTTAACGTTATCTTCCGTATAATTCGGCAACGTTTTGCCATTATAAAGCTTTAATTTTTGAAGCCGAGTTAAATTAGCTTTTTTAGGCTTTTCCAAACGAGTTAAAATGGCCCACATCGCTGCCATTTCAATAGTATGTGGAGCAATCGAAATGCCTCTTAGACGTTGAGAATTGAAATCTTTTTTGTAGATGTTAATTTCTTCTTTCCAGCGAGTGATATAGGGAATGTCAATTTTGACAGTTCGATCGCGAAGCGCTTCCATGAACTCATTGTCTTGTAATCGTCGATATTCAGGTTCGTTGGTATGTCCAATAATGACTTCATCGATAAATGTTTGCGCAAATTTCTTTGGCTTCACGCGATGTTCTTGTGAGGCACCTAAAAGATCATATAAAAAGGCAACGTCGAGTTTCAGTACTTCAACGAATTCGATCATTCCGCGATTGGCAACGTTGAACTCGCCATCAAAATTGAACGCGCGTGGGTCTGAATCTGAACCGTATTCTGCAATTTTACGATAATTGATATCCCCTGTTAATTCGGTCGAGTCTTGATTCTTTTCATCTTTTGGTTGGAAGGTTCCAATGCCTATGCGATCAGCCTCAGACAAAAACAGCCGTCTGACTCGAACATGTGAAAAAACTTTCATTATGTCGCCATTGTATTTATCCATCAAGCTCTTGAAAATAAATCGCGAAGGCGGCGAAAGATCCCCTTCGATTTTCATTCTATAGTCACCGTCTTGGCCGCGGTTAATCTCGTCGCACAATTGTGGACGCATTTCTTCCGGTATTAGTAATAAGGGCTCTTCGTGCATAGGACTTACAAACGTGCGAACAGATTTTCCCAGTAGGCCATCCAATTCTTCTTTGTCGTCTGTCCACTCAAATGTATAAAGCGCGCCTTTGTCCGTTTTAGAATAGGTCTCAAGACCTTTTTTAAGCATACGGCAAACCGTCGATTTGGCGCTTCCGACCGGGCCATGAAGTAATATCACTCGTTTCTCGGTGCCATACCCCAAAGCCGCTGCCCTCAACACATTGACCAGTTTCATCAAAGCTATATCGAGTCCAAAAACCGCATCTTTTCCGTTGTTTGCGGCATCATCAAAGAACCTATATCGAACGACTTCTTTTTTAAAATCGATGTATTTTTCACTGCCGGTTTCAACAATCATGTCGTACATCCGCTGAAACGCGTTTCGAGTAATTTTTGGATTTTGCTTAACCATCTTTAGGTATTCATCTAGCGTGCCTGACCAGTGCAAATTGGCGGCGCTGGTGCTGTTTTTCCAGTTTTGAACGATGGAATTAAAGTTAATGGGTTCGCTCATAAATTACTCCCTAAATTCATAGAACTTCAGGAGCCATCAATGACTTCTGTGGTTCTTTAGTAAGATTATGCCAAATGTAATTTAGGTTAGAAAACGATTAATGAAATATCGCCAATATTCTTTTTAAGCTAACCTAAGGTCGAGGTAAAACTCTCTATTTATCCAGGCTATAAGTTTGGGTTATATCTGTGATTGAGGTTTATTTAATTTCTTGAGTTTGATACCCATGGGGTAATTCGGCTTCAAACATTTCAGCGGTTACTTTTTTGGGCTCAGGGGCTTTGAAGTACCAACTCATTTCAATCGCCGCAGACGTAATTTTCACTAGCTTGGCGTTTTCTTTTCGATTCATCCATTCCACTTTGGTTAACCCATTATCGCATAAACTGATCCACTTGTTTGAATCGTACTGGCATTTCCAATTTTGACCTCGAATGGGTTCATCGAAGGCTATTGAATAGAGAGCCGAAGGCGGTATTGGCAAATTGAATGTCCGGCTTAGACTTTTTTCATTCAATGGCCCTTTAAATATTTTTTTCTGTGGATAGATAATTGCGACAAATTCATTTTGAGTCATTACCAGCGAGCCGACTTGGTACCCCAGTGTTGCAGACGCTTCCATCCTAAGTTTATGATTTTTAATGGCGACTAAATCTATAGTTAACTGATTCGTTTTATTTTTCTTGATATCATGAATAGAGGCTTTGGTATCCCAGCTTAGTGGAATGGAAACATCTTCCACTGGATTAGCAGTGTCCTTTTTTAATTTCATAGCACAACTAATTTGCAGTAAAGTAAGCGCAAGAATCCAATATTTCATGGCTCAAGAATAATCAACAAACTCTGCCTTTAACAAGGAAAAAGAAAGCGTTTGAACAACGCTCACAACGATAAGACTATTTGCTTGCGGGAGTTCGATCAGGAACCTGCTGAGTATCAACCGCTAGAATTTTCTCTTCAAGTTCTTTCATCTTCTTTTTGTCGACCTCTAAATTGACTGCTTTTTTATACATATTTTTGGCTTTATCTAGTAACGAGAAATCGCGATAGAGATCCCCTAGATGCTCGGCAATGATTCCAACTGCGGGCTGAAACTTCATTGCGGCTTCCAAAAACTTCATAGCTTCTTTCTTATTTCCACGTTTATATAAAATCCAACCTAAAGTATCTAAGATATATCCATCTTCAGGATCTAAGGTGACCGCTCGTCTAGCTAATTTTTCAGCGTCGTCCATGTGTTCATTCATTTCAGCCCAGGTAAACGCTAGATAATTTAGGCCTTGAGAATGATTTGGATCGAGT
>JAYVPD010000280.1:0-3077 GCA_043757515.1 Pseudobdellovibrionaceae bacterium | reverse complement strand
GTACCTTCTTTTAAAATGTTCGTTAAACTGCGCATAATTTCGTTTCGATTGGCCGTAGCTTAGAATCTTTTCTCGGCACAGAACAACAGGGACACGTCTCTGATCGGTCTATTTGAAGAACTTCGAAAGCCGATTCCTTCAAATCTATACTCAGCAGAGAGTGACTGAGCTCGCTCGTTATTCCGCAGATAAGTTTAACAGCCTCGCAAGCCATCAAACTGCCGATGGCACCAGTGGCAGCGCCGATAACGCCACCTTCTGCGCAATTCGGAGCCAGTTCATCCGTCGGCGGGACTGGAAACAAGCACTCGTAACATGGTCCCGATTCAGAGCAGAATACTGAAACTAAACCCTGCCACTGAAAAACGGAGCCATGCACATTGGGTCGATTCGTGATGTAACTCGCCTGATTAATAAGATATCTGGTTTCGAAATTATCCGTGCCATCAACAATGATATCGAATTGTTCGAAGAGACTGATGGCATTAGCCGCAGAAAGCCTTTCAGAAAAGCGCGAGATCTTTATTTCAGGGTTAAGCGATCTTAAGGCCATGTAGGCAGAGTCAACTTTTAAAATTCCAATTCGATCTGTCGAATGTAGTATCTGCCGCTGCAAGTTGCTTTCGTCGACGACATCGTGATCGATGATGCCTAAGTGACCCACGCCCGCGGCCGCTAGATAAAGTGCGACCGGCGATCCCAGGCCACCGGCGCCGACAATGAGCACGCTAGCATTCAAAAGTTTGTGCTGTCCCGATCGGCCGATTTCTGGAATTCGAATCTGCGTCTCGTATCTTTTGGTATTTAGCAGGGGCCTCTGCTGTTCTGTCTCAATTTTAAAATTCTTCGCTTTCCAGGCTTGAAAGCCACCGGTCATGCTCCGCACGTCGGTGTAACCGAGATCCAATAAAGTTTGCGCGGCTAGGAGGGAGCGGACACCAGACATACAGTAGACCACCGTGGTCTGATTTAGATCAGGAACAAGCTTCTCAACATTGAATTCTAAGAGGGCTCGCGGAATACGAATGGCACCGGGAATATATCCATCAACATGCTCGGACTCTTCGCGACAATCTATGAGGGCGGTTTTTTTTTCCTCAATGTCTTTTTTCGCGCGAGTGCAGTCGATCTGGGTAATTGTGCTCCGCAGTTTTTGAAGCTTCTGATCGTGGTTTGACATAGGGAAAGAGTACGATTTTATCGAAGACAAGCAAAGTTCGATCACAAGCATCTAGACCTTCCTCCTGCGTGCCGGACTGCTTGAGTCCTCCAAAGGCTCTTTGCTGTTGCGGTATTTGAAAATGGGAACAGAAGGCTCGTGGGATTCCTTTTTGTTCAAGACTAAAATCAGATATCCATATCCGATGGAAATGCTCCGATAAAATACCGATGTATTTAAAGGGCATATTTTTATTTTCAATTTTTTTAAGCGACCTCGGATTTGCAAACTCAAGCGACTGCAGAGATATTTCAAAATGTTGTGGATTTAAGGTTTAGCCAGCGGCGACCTCGTGGTGTTTTTGTGTAGCTACCATGGTTCCACCTTTGTATTCAAGTCCTTCGAGTAAATTTTTTATTTCTTTCACACTATTGATCACGCGCCACTTCTTTTCACATTCCAAAAGTAATTTAAAAGCCATTGCTTCTTTTCGGCATTCTTCTCCAGCGCCGCTAATCAGTGTAAAGAGTTATACTTAACCCAATCGGCGCGAGTAACAGGCGCAACGGAAATTTCTCAAATTGGGACGGTTGCGTGGAATCGTCAAGCGATCAGGGTTTTAGGTAAATTATCGATGTCGACACCGCAAAGTTTGACGACGAACGACAAAATTCTTTTGCAGTCGCTCGGGATTCGAAATGAAGATTTGAAAGGAAAAGATTGGCCAACGTTAAAACATTTTATTTTCACAAGCATAAACAAAAATGTGGAACAAAATCCAGATCTTGAACTGGCGCTGAAAAACTACCAGCATCAGCTGCTAGGTACTTTAGTAGCGCTAGCGCCGATCCCAAGTCCACCCCCGTTACCAGGCTATCGGGCTGAGAGCGGCTACGGGCGCATGGACACAGGTTTTGGCGTACTTCTTTTGCCAACAAACGATAAAGCGTATCAAAATCCCGAATATCTAAGGAGAGTGATTGGAAATCGAGGAGCAACTTCTACAGGGTACACCCGACATGACCCGCAACAATCTTTCGATTTCTTTAGTCGCCAATTCAAAAAGCTATCGGATCAAAACAAAAAAATATATCTAATAATAAAATCTGCTAAATATAAAAAAGACAATTTTCGCTTGAATTACCCCTGAATTTTACGAGGAACCATAACTTTTTCATAGGATCTCCTTTTAAATTAATTGATCTCGTATTCAGCCTAACTCTTGCCAAAAGGAAGCCAGAAAGTAATCCCAGATTGTCAGTTGCGACATATTGGATCTGAGCTTTTTAGGGCTCCGGGCTCTATTTAAATAAGAGGAAGTAGCGGCTTTTGAATAAAAGGTCCGCCTTCCTGATTGCAATAAGCTACTAGCCGGGCACAATGGAATCAAATGGTCTGGCGGCTTAACCACAGACTGCTGCTTGTTACTGCGTTGGACGCATAAAAGCTGACAAAATAGTTCAGTGCCACGCCATTAGCGAATGAAGCGAAGCCAAAGACCTCGAGCTGACAACCATTTATAGTTTGATCTTACCAAAATCATTTTGGTATTAATCGGATGTCGGCTTTGCTGGAAATTAAAACACGTGGAAGACCAATTGATGAGACAACAATCCAGCGTACAATCTTACCTGGCAAAAAATAAGAACAGACCACCACTGTAAAGAACTTAAAGCCATACCGAGATTCTGATTTCCACCACTATCATATAGATGGATATACCGAAAACGGTTTAGCCGATGAAATTGACTGTCAAGAACCCGAAGAAACTGATATTGATGAGATCCTAGAATATGCTCCCAGGGCAACCCACTAATGCGGTCCTTTTATTCAAAGGCCGCTACTTCCACCTATTTAAACAAAGCCCGGAGCCCCAAAAAGCTCAGGTCCAATATGTCGCAACTGACAATTTGGGATT
>JAYVPD010000279.1:0-11465 GCA_043757515.1 Pseudobdellovibrionaceae bacterium | reverse complement strand
TTTTTAGCGAGTCAAGCCATAATCAGCACGTGGTTCGCATCGATCGATATATCGCTAAACATTTTTTGGGATTTTTTTTGGGCGGTATGCTTGTTTTTTTAACCGTGTTTTTGGCTATTGATATACTGTCAACGTTCGTTAGTTACCCTGGAACGGCGGTAGATTCACTGGTAAAGTATTACTTGTTTTACATCCCAGACCTTTTTCAAAAAATGATCCCTGTGTCCTGCCTTTTGGGAACTATTTTATCCCTTTCAAGCTTAAATAAATCGAACGAACTGATTGCTCTTTTTGCAGCAGGTTACAGTCTTTTGCGTATTTCGGCGCCCATTTTGGTTTTAGTAATCGCATTGTCGGCGTTGAGTTTTGTATTAAGTGATCGAATTATTCCTTCGTTAACACGGCAAAAAAATTACATTTTCTATAATGACATCAAAAAAAACCCGGCGATGTTTTCAATAGTGAAGACCAATCGAATTTGGTACCGGTCAAAAAGTGAAATTTTTAACATCAAAACATTGAATTTAGAGGGAACCAAAGCACAAGGTTTGACTTTATACACGTTTGACGAAAATTGGGATTTGCAACGAATGATCACGGCTGACAGCGTGGATTTGAAAGATGAAAATCGCAAACCCCAGGCCAAAGAAGTCGATCCAAAAGCGGTCGGCCCCAAGGCCCCCGAGCAATATCAATGGGGTTTGAAAAACGGAACCGTCACCGTGTTTTACAAGGATTCTAGTTTTCCCCTAACCTCGACATTTAAAACGAAAACTATCGTCATGAACGAAGAAGCTCAAGATCTGCAAAGCAGCGGTCAAACGTCAGAAATGCTTTCCCAAAAAGAACTTTCAAAGTTTATCGACAAGAACAAAGAAGCTGGCCTGGATACCATCCGCTATGAGGTCGATTACAATGCAAAATTTGCCTTTGCCTTTGCAGGGCTCGTTATGACGATTTTAGGCATACCATTTAGCGTTTCCAGGGGCCGATCGGGCGGAGTCATGCTTCAAATCGGTATCTGTATTGGGCTTGTTTTTTTATATTGGATCTTTTATAACTCGTCCATTACTTTGGGCAACCACGGGCAACTGCCGCCTATGATTGCGGCATGGTTTCCCAATCTGGTCATGATTGGCCTTGGCTTTGTCCTGATTGCGAAAACGAAGAAATAAAGGATCTCAATGAGTATTCTGGAAATATTGACTTACCCAAATCCACGATTACGAGAAATTTCAAAACCTGTGGACGTATTTGATAAAAAATTAGCCACTTTAGTCGATGATATGATCGAAACTATGTATTTTGCCCATGGAATTGGACTAGCGGCCCCTCAAGTGAGCGTTTTGAAACGGGTTGTGGTGATTGATACGCGTCCCAAGGACGATGATGGACGTCGCTATAAAATTGAAGAAATGGGTGAATTGGAACAAACTATTACGCAGCCTCTTGTTTTAATAAATCCCAAAATTCTTTCTGGAGTCGGATCGACCACGTTTGATGAAGGGTGCCTAAGTGTTCCTTCATTTTACGAAACGGTAGAGCGCAAAGAAGTCATTGAAGTGGAAACCTACGATCTAAGTGGAAAAAAATATAAATTTAAAACAGATGGCTTGCTGGCTATTTGTATCCAACACGAAATGGATCATTTAGAGGGAAAACTATTTATCGACCGAATTAGTTTTCTTAAGAGTAAAAAAATCAAAGGCCAAATTCAAAAACATGGCTATCCTGAAAAAAAAGAAAAGTCTGAAGTTAAAAAATGAAAAAGCTGAAAGTCTGTTTTTTGGGCACACCAGTTTTTGCAGCTACGAGTTTAAAGTTTTTACTGAGCGATCCGTATTTTGAAGTTGTCGGAGTCGTCACCCAGCCGGATCGTCCATCAGGTCGCAAACTACAACTAACGCCGAGTAGTGTAAAAGTGGTAGCCTTGGATAATAATTTACCTATCTTCACCCCAGAAAATCTAAGGAAAGAGCCGGCTGTTCTAGCACAAATTCAAAATTGGAAAGCCGAACTAGCAATTGTAGTAGCCTTTGGACAAATTTTGAACGACGAGTTTTTGAATTCGTTTGAATTCGGCGCCGTCAATATTCACGGATCACTTCTGCCAAAATGGCGAGGCGCGGCTCCGATTCAGCGTTCTTTACAAAATGGTGATAAAGAAACGGGAGTGTCACTGCAGAAAATAGTCAAGCAGCTGGATGCTGGTGATGTAATAGGCGTTCGAAAAATCGAAGTCAGTCCCGAATGGAATGCTAATTTCATGTATGAAAAATTGGCCCAGATGGGAACAGAACTTTTGAAATTTGATTTGAAAGATTTTATTAAAGGGCATTTGGCCCCGGTCAAACAAGATGAAACCCAAGTTACCGTTGCCAAAAAAATCGATAAACTGGAAGCTGAATTGAATTGGAACCTATCCAGTGAGCAACTTCATAATCAAGTTCGTGGATTTTCGATGGGGCCAGGAACTTATAGTTGGCTTGATGGAAAAAAAATAAAAATTCATAAAACAAAAGTGAAAAGTAACTCTGAAACCTCGGGCAAACAGCCGGGGCAGGTTTTGGTCGTTAACAAAGAAAGTTTGTCCGTTCAATGTGGTCAAGGTGTAATTGATTTACTTGAAGTCCAGCCTGAATCGCGAAATCGAATGTCGATAGCTGATTTTTTAAAAAGCAATCCGATTGATAGTAAACAAAGGTTTGGTAAATGAAAAAAATTTCCCCCAGTTTGTTAGCCGCTGATTTTGCTAATCTTGAAAGTGAAATAAAAAAAGTGACATTGGCTGGCGCCGATTTTTTGCATTTAGATATTATGGATGGCCATTTTGTTCCCAATTTGACTTTTGGACCGCCTGTGGTCGCCGCTATTAAAAAAGTGGCTACAATCCCTTTAGATGTACATTTAATGATCGAAGAACCAGAAAAATACGTAGATGATTTTATTGCTGCCGGCAGTGATTATTTAACGATCCATGTAGAATCCACCAACCAGGTGGCCGACCTTCTGAAAAAAATTCGGTCTAAAAATGTAAAAAGTGGTCTGACTTTGCGGCCTAAAACGGCGCTGGATTCGATCAAAGAATTTTTACCATTGTGTGACTTGGTATTAGTAATGACTGTCGAGCCGGGCTTTGGCGGACAAAGTTTTATGATGGATCAAGTGGCAAAAATTGATTGGCTCAAAGACTATCGCGCAAAATCAGGATTGAAATACTTGATTGAAGTGGATGGTGGCGTCAGCAACAAAACGCGCGGTTTCGTTGAAAATGCCGATGTGCTAGTGGCTGGTACTTATGTATTTAAAAATGACTACGCGGACTCTATAAAATCTCTACGGTAAAGCTAGGTAATTAGAAATAGTCTTTGAATATTGATGAAATTAAAACTACCTTTCTGTTTTCCCAAAAAAGCGTTTTTCAAAGGATCTAACATGCGACTATTGAATGTGATGTTGACTGGGTTTTTGTGCTTAACATCCATCGGTACCAGAGCCGAAGACGCCGAAAAAGTTTTGCGAATTGGAATCGGCCAGGAATTTGATTCGTTAAATCCCCTTTCAACTTCGATGCTATCAGCCATGTATATCTACGATATGATAGATCGCAATTTGGTCAGTTTGGACCATGAAATGAAATGGCATCCGCAATTGGCAGAAGAAATTCCGTCCTTTAAAAACAAACTGGCAGAAATTAAAACTATAAATGGAGTTAAAAAACTAGTTTCGATTTGGAATTTACGTGCCAATACAAAATGGGGCGATGGGGTCGAAATAACTTGTGAAGACGCCAAGTTTACTTGGAATTTGTCTAAATCTAATTCGGTGACGGTCATTAATCGCGACGCCTATTCTGATATTGAAGCCATAAACTGCGATCCCAAAAAACCGAAGCGAATGGAATTCATTCATTCAGCAATTAAGTGGGATTTTTATAAACTCTATTTTTTCTATATCTTGCCCAAACATATTGAAGAGCCTGTGTTTACAAAATTTGGATCGGAAAAAGAAGGCTATGATCACAATTCAAATTATGTAAAAAATCCGACGTTGCCGGGGTTGTTTAATGGACCTTATATGATTTCTGAAATCAAACTAGGCAGCCATGTTATTGTAAAACGTAATCCATTTTTCTTTGGAAAAAAGCCCTATTTTGATAAAATCACTATTAGACTTGTATCCGATACCGCCGCTTTGGAAGCCAATTTAATTGCTAAGCAGGTGGATATGGTTTCAACGATTGGTTTTAATATGGACCAGGCTTTGAGCTTAGAAAAACGAGTGGCTAAAGAAAATTTACCTTTTGAAATTAGATTTGTTCCGGGGTTTTCCTATGAACATATTGATTTAAATTTGGACAATCCTATTTTAAAAAGTAAAAATGTTCGCAAAGCGCTTTTGTTTTCAATCGATCGCGAAAATATGACCCAAGCTCTTTTTGAAGGTAAACAGCTAGCTGCCCCTCATTTTTTATCTCCACGGGATCCTTGGTACAGTAAATTGCCTAACAAACTAAAAGTCACAAATGTCTATTCAAAAAAAGAAGCTGAAAAATTGCTGGATACCGAAGGTTGGAAGCTAAATCCTGATGGATTTCGTTACAAAGACGGTAAAAAACTAAGTTTGGTATTTTCAACCACCGCGGGTAACCGCCTCAGAGAAAACGTCCAAACCTTTATCGTTGATCAATGGAAAAAAATTGGAATCGAAGCGGTCACAAAAAATCTTATAGCGCGAACTTTTTTTTCCGATTTGTTAAATCATAGAAAGTTAGAAGGATTGGCCATGTTTACTTGGACTTTTCTGCCAGAATTATCATTTTCGAAATTTTATAGTTCAAAAAATATTCCCAGCGAAGCCAACGGGTGGACGGGACGGAATTATTCGGGCTTTAAGGACGACAAAATGGATTCTCTATTAGAAAAACTGGAAGTCGAAATGAATGAAACCAAACGACAAGCGATGGTGAATCAGGTGGTAGAAATATACAGCAATGCCCATATTACAGTGCCACTTTATAATCGTGTCGATATTTCCGCCGTTCCAAAAAAACTAAAGGGCTATTTTGGAACGGGCACTCAGCAGATGGAGACTTTGTCTGTTGAAGACTGGGCCTACTAAGCCGCTCGCGCTAAGAGGGCTTCTTCTAAATGGCGACGAAATTCAGGGTACAGGCTTATGGAATTTTTAAATGCATCTTTGTGTAACAGATAGATGTCGCAGTAGGTTTTGGCTTTCACAGTGGCATTTCTTGGTTTTTCTGATAGCAATGCCATTTCTCCAAAAAAGGCGCCTTCGCCTAAAGTTACAATCACATTGTTCTCGCGTGACAATACTTCTACACTACCACTATGAATAAAATAAAGACAGTCCCCTGGTTCGTCGATTTTAAATATACGCTCGCCAGGCACGAAAATACGTGGCTCGAGCTGATTCATTAAATCCTCTAACATCTCTTGAGCCGCCCCTTGCAGAAAAGGCACTTTTGCAATGATGGCTTTATTAATATGAAAAAATAGTTCCGATTGAATTTTTGTAGGTAAATCATTTATCAGGGTTCGCTCTTGATAGCCTTTTCGGGCTTTCCAAAGGTAGTGATAGTAGGATCGAATATTTAGTTTTGTAGCGGTGGGAATATTGTGAAGCTTCATAAAGGTTTCGACGCGATCTAAATTGTCCATGTGATGTTCACGAGCTGCATCCATACGTGATAGCAAGCTGGCAACGTTTGAAAGCACAAAGCCAAACACGCCGACGCCTAAAACCTCGGCTCCACAAGTGAACAGCATTTGAAAATTTGTTTTTGCGGTTATGTCGCCATAACCAACGGTGGTAAGCGTGGTAAAGGTCCAATAGATTGCCTTGACATATTCATTAATTCCATCGGCGTCTGGCCCGGCAGAACCGCTGCCCAGCGCTATCCAGGCGCAGGCAATAAGGTGCACTAACAAGGGCATTGTAAAAGCTAACGGAGCTAAACGGTAAACGATGGGCTGCAATCCATCGAACGCATCTAATAAGGCTTTAATTTTAAAAACATGACGGGCTGCCACTAAATTAAAGTACAGGAAAATGGGCGTCGTTTGCCCAAGCCATAAAAATTCGACCAAGGCAAAAGGGATGATACAAAGCAAATCGCACCAAAGCCAAAATGAAACCCAATTGGCTTTGACTTTTGGGTCGAGTTTTTTTTCCCTAAAATACAGATACGTGTTAATGATCGAAGCAATGCTTATTACACAATCAAAAAATATTTCGAGTGCAAAGCTAGGTTGAAATCCAATGAGGCGAATAGGGAACCAAAACCCTACCACCAGGGCTGCCGCAATCGATAAGAGTCGAAGATATTGTTTTAAACCCATCACGATCTTCTTCGGATAATTCAGCCAACTTCAAATCCATCGTTGGACTAGAAAAAAACAATTTTTGACACATTTGACGATCGAATTTAGTACCTTTTTATCGAGGGGGAATTAGGTTGAATTTGAATCCGAAGTGAACTATCAAACTAGATCAAAATCGAGTGGATACTCTGATTCAGCTAAGGGTCTAAAATCCCGTTTTTGGATTGTAAGAGGCTCGATAAAAGTGAGGTAAAAATGATCATCGACGGCCGATCTATTACGGTTGAAAATCTGTTCCAAGCAGCCAATGATTTAAAAACTCGATTTGAGTTAGATCCAAAAGCCAGAAGTAAAATGCAAGCCTCGCGAGAATACATCGAAGGCAAACTTAAGAACGGCGAAGTCATGTACGGCGTAAACACTGGGTTTGGCGCGTTTTCTAGCGTTCGTATTTCTGATTCTGAAATTGAAGCCTTACAAAGAAATTTGATTCGATCGCATTCTGCTGGGGTGGGCGACTTTTTTTCAAAAATGCATTCGCGTGCGATGATGATTTTACGAGCCAATGCCTTGGCCACCGGGCACAGTGGTGTTCGCAGTGCTTTAGTAGACAAGATTGTCGAATTTTTAAATAACGATATTATTCCGTGTATTCCGTCTCAAGGTTCTGTGGGCGCCAGCGGCGATTTAGCGCCGTTGTCTCACTTGGCATTGTCTCTGATAGGTGAAGGGTTGGCTTGGAAAGACGAGCAAATTGTTCCGGTCACAGAATTACTTTCAAAGAAAAAAATCAAGCCCCTCGAATTGCAAGCCAAAGAAGGATTATCACTAATCAATGGCTGCCAAGTGATGACGGCTATTGGTATGATGACTCTTCATCAAGTCAGTGATTTGTTAAAAATTGCGGACGTTACGGGGGCGCTATCGTTAGAAGCCTTGCGCGGGTCTCGAAAAGCCTTTGATCCTTTGATTTCAGCAACACGTCCTCATGTCGGTGAAGCCAAAACCGCTCGAAATTTAAATCGGTTGCTGACTGAAACAAGTGGCATTGGCGAAAGTCATTTGAATTGCGGCCGAGTGCAAGATGCGTACTCATTGCGATGTATGCCGGCCGTTCATGGTGCCGTCAAAGACACGTATCAATTTGTAAAACAGATTTTAGAAGTCGAAGCTAACTCGTCGACTGACAATCCGCTGGTATTTCCGGATGAGGGAAAAATATTGTCGTGCGGAAATTTCCACGGGATGCCGGTGGCTTTCAGCCAAGATTATATTGGAATAGCATTGTCGAGTTTAGCGTCGATTAGCGAATGCCGAATTGCCAAATTAATAAATCCTGCGATGTCAGATTTGCCTGCGTTTTTAATTAAAGACGGCGGTTTGCAATCGGGCCACATGATAGTCCAAGTTGCAGCCGCATCACTGGTCAGTGAAAATAAAGTTTTATCGCATCCAGCAAGCGTGGATACAATTCCTACTTCGGCCGACAAAGAAGATCACGTGTCCATGGGAACGATCGCTGCGCGCAAGGGGACCCAGATTTTGCGAAATGCACAGAATGTGTTTGCTATGGAATTATTATCGTCCACACAAGGTTTGGATTTGCTAGCGCCATTAAAAGCCTCCGAGCCTTTAGAGGCGATCAAAGGATTTGTTCGTGAACATGTGCCCTATGCAGAACGGGATCGTGTTTTCGCCTACGATATAAAACGATTATTTGATTTGATTCAGTCTCGTGAACTGGTTTCATTTATAGAAAATGAGGTCGGTGAATTAGAAGTTTAGCGCTTAAAGATACATTTTTAGGAGTAATCTATGAATGCAATAAAAGGTAAACGCGTCGTCAAGGCGCCCACAGGAACTAAACTTCATTGCAAAGGTTGGTTGCAGGAAGCGGCCTATCGAATGATTCAAAATAATTTGGATCCTAGTGTTGCAGAAAAACCGGATGACCTGATTGTCTATGGTGGCATTGGCAAAGCGGCACGTAACTGGGAGTGTTTTGATAAAATTTTAGACGCGTTAACGACTCTTGAAAACTATGAAACTCTGATCGTTCAGTCGGGTAAACCAATCGGCATTGTTCGCACGCACGAAGATGCACCTCGGGTGTTGCTAGCGAACTCTAACTTGGTCCCTAATTGGGCGACCTGGGAACATTTTCATGAACTAGATAGAAAAGGTCTGATGATGTATGGCCAGATGACCGCCGGTAGTTGGATTTACATTGGAACACAAGGAATAATCCAAGGAACCTATGAAACCTTTGTGGAAGCTGGAAATCAGCATTTCAATGGGGATCTAGCCGGGCGGGTGATTTTGACTGCGGGACTGGGTGGTATGGGCGGCGCACAGCCATTGGCCGGCGTATTTGCGGGCGCTATTGTTTTAGCTGTCGAAGTCGACCCGTCGCGAATTCAAAAACGTTTAGAAACTAAATATGTCGACGAAGTGGCCACTGATTTGGATGATGCTTTGGCGCGAGTAAAAAAATATCAAGGAACCAAACAGGCCAAATCCATTGCACTTTGTGGAAATATGGCCACGGTGATTTATCAACTGTTAGATAAAAAATTTCAGCCTGATATTCTAACGGATCAAACATCCGCCCACGATCCATTGATTGGTTATATTCCAGATGGTCTGTCTTTGTCAGAAGCCGACGCCTTACGATTAAAAGATAAAAAACAATATTTAGAACGCGCTTATCAGTCGATGGCCAAACACGTACGCGGTATGTTGGAAATGAAAAAACGCGGGGCCATCACATTTGATTACGGAAATAACCTTCGCGCACGTGCCAAAGAAGCCGGCGTTGAAAACGCTTTTGATTTTCCGGGATTTGTTCCGGCCTATATTCGACCACTATTTTGCAAAGGCAGTGGACCATTTCGCTGGGTTGCACTCTCAGGGGATCCCGCAGATATTCATGTAACTGATGAAGCAATGAAAAAACTGTTTCCACATAAAAAACATTTATTGCGCTGGCTAGATATGGCTGCAGAACGAATTGCCTTTCAGGGTTTACCAGCAAGAATATGCTGGCTTGAATACGGCGAACGTGAAAAAGCGGGCTTAATGTTGAATCAACTTGTGAAAGACGGAAAAGTAAAAGCACCGATAGTAATTGGACGCGATCATTTGGATTGCGGCAGCGTCGCTTCGCCCAATCGCGAAACAGAAGCCATGAAAGACGGTAGTGATGCCGTGTCAGATTGGCCTTTGTTAAATGCCATGGGCAACGTGGCGTGCGGCAGTACTTGGGTGAGTTTGCATCATGGTGGCGGCGTGGGCATGGGCTATTCGCAACATTCTGGTCAAGTGATTGTAGCTGACGGCACAGACGCAGCGGCCAAGCGGTTAGAACGTGTGTTAACGTTTGATCCGGCGATGGGGGTATTTCGACATCTCGATGCCGGGTACGAAGATGCTAAATCAGTTGCCAAAGAGCGCGGCGTAAAAAGTTTGTGGTTATAATGAAAAATCAAAAAAACATAAAAATAATTATCATGGCGGTTATTTTGCTCGGAATCGCAGGCATTAGCTATGCCATCTTTTTCCGGCGCGATTTCACTCATATTGGTGATCGTGAAATTGAAGCTCGCAAAGAACTGACAACGATTGTTGATTTAATATTGAAGCAAGATTCGCTGGATGTGGATTTAGTGAAGATCAATTATCATCCCACCGGTGTGCTTAAAAATGTATATGGAGTGGTTAGATTGTGTCATCCGACTGGTCACAATTTAAATGTGTTGGAATTGCCGGATCCGCCGAAATTTCACTCGTCTATAACTCGCAATAAAGCCGATATTTCAAATTTCTTTTCAGGATCCGCGTGTTTGTCGCCCGGTGAAGTTCGTATTTATGCTGTATTTCCAACCCAAGATGGACGAATCATGGGCTGGTACATGAATTTAAATAAAATCATGGGGTCATTTGCACCTCAGTAGGTGATTGCTTTTTAATAAGCCTTTAGAAAAAAAACTGTAGACCGGTTTTGATTCCGTTGCGTTTTATTTCTGGGTCGCTGGTTGTGGGGCTCGAGTTTTTTTGAAGTTCTTCGAACCAAACTCCAAAGATTCTTATGAATTCAAAATCTAGAAATGCGCCTGCTTGATTTTGATACCCGGTGATGTCGCCAAAATAGGGGTCATTGTAAGGTAAAAATGATCGGTGATAGCCGTTGATACCAAAATAGGGGCTTAGGTAAATTTGCAGAGACACTTGATAGAATTGATTTCGTGTTACAGCGGTTGGAGTCAATCCAGTGAATGTGCGAGTTCGTTGTCCAAAGTGTAAAGTCAAAGCGCTGCTCTGAATGGAATCGCCCCAGATGCGACAATTGAAAAGTCCTGTTAAATCATTTTCGCTTTCTGTGTCCCGTTTCTCATATTCTACGGAAACCCCGAATATTTTAGCATAAGCGCTGGCTTCTAAGGTGCCAATCGTGTATTCGCTGGCACCCGTTGAGAGGGTTTTTTTGTAGTTGGTATTAGCGCCGAGAAGACTGAATTCAAATGGGGAGGGTGCATTCATCACCAGCCACAGATCCATGGCTCGATTGCGGTCTTTTTGTGCTAACCATTCAGCCAATGTCCAACGGGACCCTTCCCGTTTTTTTGCACGCTCGGAAAGGTTAAACTTTCCGCTCGAATCCGCGCTGCCGGCGATCGCTTGGCTTCCAAAAATCAGACAGAGTGTCAACCCTGCCATCAGTGAAATGGATTTTGGTTTTTTGTTATTATGTTTTTCGATCATTATTCATTGTAGTTGTTCAACTTATAAATAAGAAGATGTTGCAAAATAACACCAGTTATTAAACAATAAGGCGGGTATCAAAACAAAATCTCGAAAAACTGAATCATTTTGATAAAATGGAGCGTTCGATGTCACCTGAAATGGATTTTTTAAATCAACATTATTACGTACATGACTTGAATCCGGTTCTGCTTCCTATTTATGGCAATGTGGGTGTTCGCTGGTATGGCCTTTCCTACATGGTGGGATTTATTTTATCGTATTTTCTGATCAAATGGCTCGCTGAAAAACAGAAAATGGGGCTCACCGGTGCTATGGTCAGCGATTTTGTCACTTATTGTGCGATTGGTACAATGGCCG
>JAYVPD010000278.1:0-11495 GCA_043757515.1 Pseudobdellovibrionaceae bacterium | reverse complement strand
AGTGAAATGTCTTTCAATTGCTTCGGCGAAGGCTTTCTCCAAAGCCAATCTTTGATTTTTGTCAGTTCCGCGGCCAGTGACAGTTGAACTTCCGACCTGAAGGATCACTTCAAAATCAAAATAGTCCGCGAGCCACTCCCTCGTCCAATTCAGTGATTGGATTTGCGGCTTCAAAATGTCCTGATTGGTCAGGCACCAATCAGTTATAGGTGTTTGACTAGCCATAGTGGATTATCCGCGAAAAATTGTGAGAGTTCTAGGGTCCAAGGTTTTCTTACAAGGGCGACATACGGAGAAACCATCAGCGGCACCAATGTGCCGGTTAGAATGGCTTCTTTATGTTTTTTTCGTAACATGGCCATTCGCTCATCTTTGTCGTTGATGGAGCTATACCTTTTTAGCCATTGAGTTCGTTCTAACTTACTCATACCGAAGAATCCGGCCCCTACAGAATAAGAGATCAAACTGATGTCCTCGGTAAAACTTGTATCAGGGCCGCCAATAAACATGTGAGGCATTTCGCTTTTATTTTTATAGACCGAAAATGCCGGTGCATTTTTCCCTTCAGACACTTCTACATTTGGAATTTGTTTTTTAAACGCCTCTTCCAAAATTTTTGGATCACCAAGTCGGATCAGGGTCATTTTTAAATTTGGGATTCGAGTTTCCGATGAAATCTCAGAATGCTTTCGCAAATCCTGTAAATCAGCATCATTTAGAGCTCCATCTCCAAATGAAGGAAAAAACTGTTCTGATCTTTCATAACCAGCTTTGTTTTCGTTTACGCTTCTAAAGGCTACCTGGACTTGTTTGCCAATCAAGAGTCTTTGCTGTTGAGTTAATTCTTTTAGTCCGCGCTCAGTAAAGATCAGAATATATGATCGAATGTTCATTGTGACGTGCAGGTTCGAATCATTCTGTTCTTGGGCATATCGCATGATATCTTCTGGCTTCGAGCTATCAATAGTCGTAATCATATCAACTTTGTTATCCGCAAAAGCTTTTAGTGACGAACCTTCGGATTTTTCAGTCGTTGGTACAAGTTGAATGCTCTGCGGAATATTTTTTGAATATTTATAGTGAAATGGATTTGCTTTCAAAAGCAGACGGCCCTGCTCGCTATCTTGTTCGACAAAATAGGGGCCTGATGTTTCTTTATAATTTGTTATTGCTAAAGTATTGGGATCAATTGAACCCTTGGGGATAATCGCAAAGTCGATTGCGGTCAGCATTGGAAGCAAAAATGATTTTTTTGTGCCAGCTTTTAGAATGACCACGTTACCTTTGGATGAAATGCCCGCGCAATTTTCAGTTAGACTTTTCAATTCTGTCCCAGGACAAACAAGGTCTTTGAAGTTACCGTGGGTGTTGCCGGACAATATAATGAGGCGCTTCAGAGATAGCACTACATCTTCGGCGGTGATTGGAACTCCACCTGCCGTCTTTAGGTTATGACGAATCTTTAGATGAAGATCACTGCCGACCCAATTAAACTCTTCGGCAACGCCGCCAGTGATTTCGGCATCCTTTGGGCTGATCTCAACCAAAGGGCTAAAGGTGTTCTGAAGGAAAATGTACTGAGGCCCAAGGTAAATCTTGGTCGGCTCGTATGCTTTTGCAGGCTGCGCATATGGAAACGCCACCCGCAAAACTCGGACGTCGTCGGTCTTGTCAGAAAAAATTGACGATTTAGCAATACCAACCGTCAGACCAGCGACAAAAATTATAGCAATGAAGCCCCAGATTTTTTTCATTATTTTATTCTCCATGAAGGCAAATTACAGACTCTGTTGCCGTTCCAGACGTATAGCCATTTTTCTTTGTAGCTTGAACGGCCGCCTTATTAATTGTTAGCGTTCCATCTTCCTGCAGAATTAAAATTCTTCTTTTCAAAAGATATTTCACTTCGTCCTCAGACATCACTGTCTGAACGAGCTTTCGCTCAATCTTCCCATCCGACGGCTGACTCTCTTGAGCTTGAGACAACTGGCTCAACAGTAGCACCATCAGTAAAAACGCTTTTTTATCTATCATAGGTCCCCCTTTGTTAAAAATTTAGATCCAAATCAATATTTAAAGATTTCATTTTGCTCACAAGCGTCGTTCTTTTGAGATGCAGTTTGTTTGCGGCTTCAGCAATATTATTTTTTGCATTTCTAAGTGCCGTAAGAATAAATTCCTTTTCTTTTCTTTCTGAAAAAGCCTTGAGATCAGCAATTGATTTTATGTTTTCTTCGGTTTGAACATCGTCGTCTCGAAATCCCAACTCACGAGCCACCAACTCCGCCGTAACCGTTTCGCCATCAGATTTTATTAGAACCTTTTCTACAAAGTTTTCCAGCTCTCGAATATTGCCGGGCCAGGAGTGCATTTTTAAATATTTTAAAGTTCCAGGATGGAAGCATTTTTGAACGCCTTGGCTGGCTGAGATTTTGTCTGCAAAATATGGAACCAAAAGATCAATGTCTTCCATGCGCTCGCGCAGTGGCGGGAGTGTCACCGTCACAGAATTGATTCTGTAAAGTAAGTCTTCCCTGAAGGTTTGACTTTCGACCATCTCTTTAAGATTTCGATTTGTTGCGGCCACCAAGCGCACGTTGACTGAAATATTCTTATTGGAGCCAACCGGCCGAATTTCACGTTCCTGAATGACCCGCAGAAGTTTGACCTGCATTGACAGCGGGAGTTCGCCGATTTCATCAAGAAAAAGTGTGCCGTTGTTGGCGGCTAAGAACAGCCCCTGTTTTGACTGCATCGCCCCCGTGAATGATCCTCTTTCGTGTCCGAAAAGTTCGCTTTCAAAAAGATCAGCAGGAATTGCGCCGCAGTTTACTGAAATAAACGGGCCACTGGAGATCAAAGACAGATTGTGAAGTGCTCTGGCAATCATTTCTTTGCCCGTGCCGTTTTCGCCATGAATCAAAACAGTAGTTGAGAAGGGCGCAAACTTAATCGTTTGAGCTGCAACCTCAGAAAGTTTTTGAGATTTGCCAATAGCTCCGACTTTTTTGATATCTTCGGTGTTTGGGATCAGATGGTCTGGATTATATTCTAATTTCCCATTTTGATTTTCATACTGTGCAGTGAGAGCCTGGATTTGCTGAATAAACTTTTCGGCGCGAATTCCTTTTTGAACAAATACAAGCGCGCCAGCCCCGAGTGTTCCAGAAAAAGGCAAATCACTGTCATCACCCGATAGACCACAAAATAGCATTTTTTCATCAAGATCGCGGAGTCGGCGGATGGTTTCGACGCCGTTCATTCCTTGCGGGATATGAAAATCGACAATCGCTAATGAAAATTGTGAGATGCCCTGTCGAATGATTGCAACGGCCTCTTCGCCGCTACTGACGGCTTTCGCGCCAAAGCCTTCTTTTTTCAGCAGAGTGCTATAAACAGCTCTGAGTGATAGATCGTCGTCGATTAAAAGAATGTTGTGCTTCATTCAATGCCCCCCAGCGACCAATTGCATTACAATCCCGGTGCCATAGGGGGCTGGATTCGCTAAAAAGTACTCAACTACATGAAATCATTTTTAAACTTCAATTTTTTTACAACTGGCCTAGATTTTCAAAATGACGAGACTTCGTCACTGAGATTTTCACTGGGCATGTGCTAAGTCCTCAGATGGACTGAATAAAAATATATTTGATATGAAAATTGGTTGAATTGAATAAAATATATGGTGGTGTCGGATTGTCGGGTTATTGCCATGCGACGGGTATTCATCCTTTTAACCACATATCCATTTATATCAGACGACGAGCACCGATTTGGAGTGAACGATCGGTTCCAGTGATTTGAACTGATCCAATTTCTTTCAAAATGCCAGTTCTTTCGGACAGAACTACCAAATGATTCCGCCATCGCGCAGCCAGGGCGACTTTATCTGCGAGTGCAGCGCCGACAAAATACGGAGCGGATATGCTGGAAACGCTTAATATTTTAGTTACTGACAGCTTAGCCTGTAGCTTGTCTCCTAAATCTGCGTCGAATACTCGTATGATAGATTTGATTTCGGAGTTCAGACTTTGAGCGCAGAGACCGACGCTCAAATTCCATACGTCATCGTCAGAGACAACGAGGATGGCTTTAGCGGATGTCACATTTGCTTGTCGAAGTGTCTCGGCAGTTCTCGCATCGCCTTCAACAACAGCCGTTCTCCTTTTTACCTCAGCCGGGAATCGCCCCATTCTTTCATTTTCGATGACCACAAAAGGGGTCTCGGCACTGATAAGTTGATCCACAATACGCAAGCCGATATGGCCAGCACCAACTATGATGACGTGGTCCCTCTTGGGTACGGCACGTCCACCAAATAGGCTACTCAATCTTTCTGAAAGAAAGGACTCAGCCACTGTGCTGAATAAAATTGCGAGACTGGTAGCGCCAACCAACATTAATAAAATTCCAAATATTTTCATTTCTGGAGTTGCTGAAGAAAAATTTAAATCCCCATATCCGACTGTAGTAATTGTCGCAGTCACAAAATATAAGGCGTCAATCCAGGAAAGGGACATTTGATTTCTAACTACAAAGGCAGAAAAGAAAATCACAGCGGCAATAAAAATTACGACACGTCGTAATTTCATCAGAGAAGGCAGAAACATCCAACCCAACAAAGCATCGAGTGTGGATGTATTTCGACGGAAACTTGGCTGGTTAATTTGGATAGAAAGATTATGTGCGCAGTCGCTGGCTTCACCATTTTTTTGTAGCGCTCCGTCCTTTCCAAGAGATATTACAGTCTGCGCCTCTTTTTGTGGGGACTCCGTTAGAGTTGCTTGATGACCAAGAAAGTTCAATCTAGCGATGGCGCCATTTTGGGAGAAAGACCCGATGAAGGCTGGTACCGCAAGTTCAGAAGTGCTAAAAATTTGATTGACGTTAAATGCTTCGGAGATATGCTTGCCCAGATTTGTATCGAAAAGGCGGCAGACGATTCTTACATTAGGATTCAAACGACGAGCATCCATCACAACTGAAACATTCACTAAGTCCTGATCGGTGACAGCAAGGACCGCCGTTGCATTGCTAATACCAGCCTGGACTAAAAGTTCATCGCTACGTGCGTCGCCGATAATAAATTGACCACCCGAGTCGACAACTTTTTTCTGCCAATCGTCTGGAGCCTTATCAGTAATCACCGCGACTTTCATGCCAAGAAGATTAAGCAGCTCGAAAGACCGAAAACCAATATGGCCGAGACCACAAATAATAACATGGTCTTTCACTTGCCACACCCGATCTGCAGACTTGCTTTCTTCAATCGAAAAAGTAATTTTTTAATATAAGATTGGGCCGAAAATCTCTTTTTTCTCTTATGAAAAAAACTTCGAGAGGCCATTAAAAGGCCAGTCTTATCAATCTTAAATAGACTCTCACGCTCAGAGTCAGATAAGTCACAATCGATCAGAGCTTTCATGGAATCGACCATAAATCGATTTCGGAAATCTGGATCGGTGTACAGAAGAGCCAGGGTAGACTCAAGCACTTGCGAACTCAAGGAGACCACCTTTCTTGGAAATCTTTTGTTTTCTGGCCTCTCTTAGAGTTTTTTTTGCCCGATTAATCTGGTTCAAGAGAACTTGAAATTCAGGGTATTCCCCATCTCTCTCAATAATAACCGTCAAAGGTTGTTCCACCGATTGACCTAAAATTCCAAGCATCTCGAATACGATTTCAGGTACATCATGAATATGATCATCAAGGAGCCGCCTTCCTGTCGGACATGATTCGAATCCTTTAGGTTCAGAAATCCATTCGCCCCCGCTCAAATGTACAAGCTGAACTTGATCTAGCGGAAAAGACTTTAAATATGAAAGCGGGTCGAAACCAAAGTTCACCGCATTCGAATAAAGATTGTGAAGATCAAGAAGCATTTTGCAGCCTGAACTTTTTAATATGTCACCAACCCATGCCGCTTCCGTCAAATCTGAATTTGGAGGATTAATCAAAGTCGCAATATTTTCCAGAGCAGGACTGCTTCCGACTACTTTCTTAATTTGTTCTAAATTTTCGAGAGCGCTAGACGCCGTGTTGAAATTTCTGGGAGGCGCTGCCAAATGACCAATTTCAATATTTCCCGCGCGAACAAATGCAAGATGCTCTGACCAAGTATCGGGAGCAAGATACTCTATTACATGCGCCAATTTATGAAGACGTTTTTGATCTAATTTAAAAGAAGTCGCCAAACCAAGTCCAACACCATGATACAAAACTGGAACCTGACTTGAGAGTGTACGTAAAGCGCGCAGTTTAGATGGTGAGGCCTCGAAGTAATCATCTAAGATAACTTCGACGACATCGATCTGATCTAAATGCGATAGTATTGCCGGGGCAATTTCTGATCGCCAGCCTAGACCTACATGGTCAATCAAATTAGTCTCCTCCGCAGCCGCCGCAGCCACCACCACAACCCCCACCACCGCAAGATGATCCGCAAGAGGAGCCACAACTAGATGTGCTGCATGAATTGGTAGATTTTGCTTTAGGAAATAATTTTTCAACATATGGAAAGCTTGCGGACGATAATGCCGCGACTCCAAAAACAGCCGCTAAGAGTGCGGCTTCATTTGTTTCGCCGCCCGCTTTTATTGCATTACCTCTATCTTTCAAACCTTTAAAAAGAGCACGCAAGTCCGTCAATACTCGATCCCCAAGACCTGTCCGCTCCTTGCTATAAATCTTAAACAGATACACTAAAAAAACGCCTGCCAAAATGATTAAAAACATAATGTTGTGACGGCCGCGCTGAGCGGCGACAAAGAGTTTTGCGCCTGCCATTCCACCCAGAATAAGTAGGCCCAAATAAAGCATTGGACGTCTAGAAGCATAGACGCTTTGTGAAGCAATAAGTTGGTTTTGCTCTAAAGAGCCACGATATTGATAACAAGCAGACTTTAGATTATCATCCTTATACATTTCGTGTGCCGAGCCTGCTGAAATAAATTTTCTAAGAATTGCTTTTTCTATTGGTCGTCTCACGTTTTC
This sequence comes from Pseudobdellovibrionaceae bacterium, assembly GCA_043757515.1. GTDB lineage: Bacteria > Bdellovibrionota > Bdellovibrionia > Bdellovibrionales > Bdellovibrionaceae > UBA2316. The sequence goes on along the minus strand of JAYVPD010000278.1, from coordinate 4,502 downwards.
AATTGCAGTATTATTTTTCGTTTTAATATTGTCTTCTGAAACCGTTAGTAGTCCGCGATCAATTAAAGACAATGCAGCAATTCTCAAGGCTTCATTTTCACCGCCTCGGAGAAATGCGATTTCATAAGGATCGGTCAGATTAAGTTTCGGCATTCTCCAGTCGGACTCTTGTTGTGCCATACGATGGCGAATAAAAAGTAAAGTAGCGGCCCCAATCACCACATAAAAAACAAGAAATTGGGGACCATGCATATCAAGAGGATTCATCAGCATGGCGACCTCACTTTAAACCTTGAATGTGTCCGTGCATTGCTTTGAGAAGATCTAAAAGCCCCAAAAGAGTTTTAGTAGCTTCCCCCGAATTCAATTGCTGCTCTTCGCGCGCCGTTGACATGTTTGTCAAAATTTCTGACCAATTTCTACTTGAGAATTGACCTGATAAAAGCTGAAGTGCTTCTTTCGGGCTACTAGGCTTCTTCCCTTCCAAGCCCAAAATTGTTGCGGCACAGGCTCGAATGGGTCCAGTTGCATCAGCAATAATGGGTACGAGTTGCTCTTCGCGTAAACTTACGAGCGCGTAGCGCTCGCGCAATCTGAGTGTAAGGTTGACGAGCACCTGTTTTAATCTTTGCAAAGTGGCCGCACGAGAAACTTCAAGCTTTTGAAATGGATCTGACCCAACTAAAATACGATGGCGACTTAAAATATCTGTGAATTTAACGGCAAATGCCTCGGATGCAATTGCGATTTCCGATTCAAGAATAAACATTACGCTGAGGTGAATGGCTGCATAAGAAACGCGTAAAGTATCTCGCAATTTATCAACTTGAGCGACATCGAAATCTTTTAATACTAACATTAAGTTAACATCAGACGATGCGCGAAGTTTACCCTCGGCGGCAGAGCCAAATAGCACGATCGACACCAAATTCATAGTGCAAACCTCATTGGCCGAATTCACAAAATCAGTGAGACTTCGTCGAACATTCTCCGGCAGATCGTTTAACTTACTTTCCATTTTTCCCCCTGGTTCTTTTTTATTTTTTTGATTTACTGCCGCTCAACTAGTTAAAGTGGAACGCATTGGTCTGGTCCCTCACGCCGATCAAGCTTATATCCGCTCAAACATGACGGTGAAGTGCCGCCAGAGTCGTCACGAAAATGACAACTATCACTGAGGTTATAAGGAGGCGGAGCAGTTTTGGTTAAATCAATCTTTAAGTCTGCCTTTGGGTCACAGAATACAGGTACTGTATATTTTTTTGTGTATTCATATGAGTCCGGGCTTGTTTTTCCACAGACACTTTTGAATTCTCCATTGATCAATTTGATTTGCGGCAAATCTCGTGATGGCATGTTTTGACATGTTGGATATTTACTTGAAAAAATGGCGGGGCTGAAAAGAGCTTCTTCGAAGGGCTTTAATCTAAGTTGCTTTTTTGAATCGCCAGATTTGAAAATAGGCCCTAATAGGGTTTCAAATTCAGGCTGATTCTTGGGCGCCAAGTAGGCTATCTCAGGAGTTAGCACTGAAAGACGATCTTCCTCTGCCAATTTTAACAACGCTAAAAATTTGGCTTTAAAGTTGGATTGGTAAGACCCAACAAGAGAAAAGAGCTCGGATAAATGGTCATTCTTGTAGAGGTTGTCAATTTGCTCCTTCATTTCTTTTGGAGACAACTTCGAGTTTGGCTCTACTAATGGAGCTAAAAGCGGATTAATCACGGAAAATTTTGAAGCTACGAAGATTCCACTTTTTTGCGGTGCCGACTTTAATTTTTTATCACAGGCTTCAACTAGCCATTGCGGAGCTGTATCGAAGTCGACCAAGAGTCTCTGTGTAACTTTGATATACATGTACTCACTTGAAAGCATCGAAGAGCCGCCATTTTCGGAAAGAATGTATTTTGCAGTTGGAAATTCTTCTGATCGGTTGCTGATGCATTCCAATGATTTATAAAACGTGCTCGGGCCATTTACAGAAGGTGTCTCCACTTTGGGTATCCACTCAATCAGCTTTGGCGGCAATTTCTTGGGATCTTTAAAATCGCCGCTATCTTGCTGTGCACTGCTAAAGGGACCTTCGGCATGGGCAGGTAATGGATTTTCAATTGCTTTATAATCAAGAGTTTTAGACGGTATTCGGAAATAAACTGAACGCATTGCCAGCTGAGAATATTTATACTGAGTTAGATGAATTTGACCTTTAAGTTTGTCAGAACTTGTTGGCGTTACAATCTGACTGTCCATTGACTGACCTTTACACTGCTCTTTCTTGAAGGAAGTTGGCCAACCTCCGATGTCACGATAAAAAATACTCTTATATGGAAGATTTGGCTCCGCAGCAGGGCGCTCACACTCAAGCTTCGCTCCAGCTGAAGCGCATTTAGCATTGTCTTGAATGACACAAGTCACATTAATTGTGGGCTTGTTGCAGGTTTTCTTAATTCCAGCGGTGATGTCTGAGTCAAGATTGCTGTATTCGAAACAGCTTTGTAGGACATTGTTACTGTACTCGTAGATTATATATGTTCCACCTGATCCTGCGGTTTTTCGAAATGGTTCCGACAAATTTTTGGCTCCGCCGGCCGCATTTTGTGTTGGTGTTTTCATAGTTAAGAGTGGCAAGAGTCTAGACAGTGCAAAACCAAGAATTGCCAGAGGCAGCACAAATACCATAATTGCAATTCCAAAGATAACTCGTGAGCCAGTGGAACTCGGCCCAGAACTTTCGTCAATTGAACGCTTCCAGAAATAAAGTGGAAAGCAGGGAATGAATGCAACCAATACCATGACGGCCCACAGGCTGGCCCAACCTGATTTTTTTGACTTAGCATCACGGTAAACCCAGATCGCAGCCGCAATAATTCCACCAACAACGGCGAGAGAAATCACAGAATTAAATAAAAGCCCAATGAGTAGATTCATGTGAGAACCCTTGCTGAATTTGTTTGAAACGAAAATTTGCTTAAGAAAATATAAATTGTTAGGCCGGGAAACCAAAAGAACAGGTTAACAAAAAACCACCCAATTGGAGGTAACAAAGTATCAACCTCTTTTTTCATAAGTTGACGAGTTTTAGAATAGCTCCAGATAGCTGAAGCGAGTGGCACAGCAAATACAAATGCCCCAAAAAGTAAAATCAGGATAATAAAATTTGTGGGACTGGATTTGCTGGCGGAAGCTGCAACCAATGGGATCAAGATAATAATCGAAAGAGCAACCATCCCGGTCGCAAAGAGAGTTTGAAGGCAAAGCACCATAAAAAGAAATCCAATTTTTTTAAGCATTATAATCATTTAATGGTATATGTGACTTCACATTAAATAAAGAATAAAAAGTTATCGACCGTTACAACGTCGAGAGAGTAAATCATCGAAAAAAGATGTCAGCTTGAAAAACTATAGAGTTTAAAAATTGAGAAAGTTTTTTGAAAACAAAGTTAATCTTCTATCAGATCTTTAATGCTGACATTCAATGCCTTCGACCACGATTCAAGTGTCGACAATCTTGGGTTGTAGTCACTTTTAAAGTATCGAACGACATTTGAATATTCCGCGCCGATGAGTTTCGCGAAGCGATACTCTGTAAGTTTCTTTTCTTTGAGAACTTTAGCCAAAACAACACGTGCCACGACATCATTACATCGCGGCCCTATTTCATTTAATAGGTATCATATATTATACCTGTATAACATATAATACCTATTTAGAGATTAAAGCGCAAACCTTATGCGCGTGGAATGCAGACTTAGGTTGAGTTCAAATCATACTGCGACGTTGGCAAGAAGTTACCGCAAGTCTTACATCCGGGTTTTACCTTTGATGGTTTTAGTTTTCTGTTCAGGCCAGAAGCGCGGACTGCCCCAAGCAGATGTGCGTGACTCCCAGAGAACTTTTGCGGTGGCAACTTGAACCCAATGATTCAGTCGGTCCAAGTTCCCGGCCATGGCTGCCATAATAACTACGGTAATGGCAAAGCTCGAAATTTTATCCAGACTCATAATTAACCCCTTTCAATAACGATGGTTTTATTTTCAAGACGTTCAATGATGTTTAAGATGACGTTTCGGGACCAGGTCTTCTGACTGCGGGACTTGAACTTCTTGCTGTTCAAGTGATTGGCAATGGCTGTCGCCGATTGCCCAAGTTGCCATTGGCGATGAATAACAAGTAAGGTTGGATACTCCCGCGCATCCTTTTCAAGCTGTCCGCCCAAGTAGGTAAAACCGTAGGGCGGTGGCGTTGAGCTTTTAAATTTCTGCCGGAAGATAACAGACGGACTGACACTTTTGTTCGGCCGCAGTAGCACATTGTTCTTTTTTAGCTCGTCGTTTAATGTGCTATATGGGATTCCGGTCATTGCGGAAATTTCATTTAAAGAGTGGCCGTCACGGTAAAGTGGGGCTGCAATAGAGAAAATGCGATGCTTGGAATTTTGAAAAAGCTCAATGAAATCGTGGTCAGCGTCAATATTGCAGGTTCCAGAACTCGGCCTACCAA
>JAYVPD010000277.1:0-3088 GCA_043757515.1 Pseudobdellovibrionaceae bacterium | reverse complement strand
CAGGTGCACATTTGCGTACGTGCAAATTCGATTTCTAATCGTTCAAATTCTTTTTGAACAAAACCGTAATCAAACTTTACGTTGTGGGCTACAAAAATAGCATCTTCGGTGAATTTTCTAAACTCCTCAGCAATCGTTGAAAAGGTTGGCGCACCAGCAACCATTTCATCTGTGATTCCGGTCAGCCTAGAAATAAAGTGAGGAATCGGCCTCTCTGGATTGATCAAAGTCTGATATTCGTCAATCACCTTTCCACCTTTGACTTTCACAGCCCCAATTTCAGTAATACGCTGGGACTTTGGCGATCCGCCGGTCGTTTCCAAATCGACGACGACATAGAGTTGTTCTGGATCGGAATGCCATTTTACTCGCAACACTTCAAAAACAAATCCGGCATCTTTCAAAAGTTTTGCTTTTGATAGCTGTTTGTAACGCAAGGAATCGCCTTCGGCTTTGACTTCGATAAAACTGAGCTCGCCATTGTTGTCGATCATCAGATCTGGGTAACCGCTATGATACACATCAAAACGCCGAGCCATGGATCGCAAAATATAGGCGACATCTTTATTTTGGGATTTTTTTAAAAAATCTAGCACCATAGGTGTAATGTGAGCATTCCATTGAAATAGGTCGTTCATTTTACCATAGTGCTGGGTGACCGTTTCTAAAACGATGTGCTCGGCTTCTTTGAAGTCTTTTAACTTTGCTAATTTTTTTTCAATTGATTCTTGGTTTTTTTGATAAAACTCGCGGGCCCTTAAATCTGTGGGCTTACGATCAAAGGGGTTAAATAATGAGGCTGCATCGTTTTGAAATAGTTCGTCCCATAAAATCAGTCCAAATAGTCCCAACCAAAGATGATTTTCTGTAAAGCGCGCATTCAGTCCCTGGCGCTGATAGTAATCAATAACCCCCTGCTCGGGCCGCCGCAGATAAACGTCACTCAGAGTCACTTGTCGAGCATTTTTTAAGGTCTCTGTTAAGTACCCCACACGTTTTTTATCAAATTTTCGCGCAAAAAAATCTTCTGCAAATAAAAGTTCTTCATCGCAGAAAGGATCTTGCAGACAGTGCTCTAGCACTTGACGAGCGTCCTCAACTCGACCTAATTTATGCAGCAAACGCGCCCGTCGTTCCCGGGCGGGATGCCGACGACACTCGACCAGCGCTTGCAAAGCTAGGTCGCTATTGGTGGATTCGAGTTTTTCCGCTAAGCCTAAAAGCCATTCGTCTTTTAGTTTCTGAGTCGATGAAGACAAAGCTTTCAAAGATCCAGAATATTGAATCGTAGCGCGTATTTCAGTTTCGTTTTGATCGTCTGCCAGTTTTTCTTTTTCACAGGAAAAAAAATAATCTAGCTGAGCTTCGAGTCGATCAGTATACCGAGCTTTAAATTCTGTTTTAAGAGAATTAGCTTGTCGAATCCCAAGGTCCCTCAACGTATAAAGAGTCAAATTGCGCTGAATTTGACCAAAATAAAGAAATAGGAGGTAATCCAATTCTTCGAATTTTCTTTGCGCAAACAAATCGTTGTAGCTTTCAATATTTTCTAACAGTAAATCTGGTAGGGAGTTTTGTGCCTTACTGATCAACTCTGATCTGGATTCAGAAGAAACGACGCGAATTCCTGATTTTTTTAGCCATTTGGACAATTCTGTTTTCGTTAAAAATCCGATCACAGAGTTTTTGTCAGCATCAATAATAGGCGAAATAAATCCAGCCGATCGCAATTCAGCCAACGCAGCCAATGGTTCAAGTATTTCAGGGTATTTAGAAATCGACGGCACACTGAAAATTAAACCTTTTCGGTTCACCATGCGCACGTACGTGCACTGAGCTGGTTCTGAAAGTTCACGAAATGAGGTTAAGAAAGCCTGGTGTTGAGGCTCAAATACCCCACTATAATGGAGCTCCAAATGTTCAATAAGTTCGAAAAAATGGGACAAGTAGTATTTGTCAGGAAGAACAATCGGCGACATCGACCAGGAGCATAATGTGTCCTGTGCGATTGGTCAACTAAGGCCCTTAAAGGAGTTTATCAAATAAAAAAGCCCGCTAGATTTAACTAAAGCGGGCTTCCAAATAACGTGTAGTCTAACTGATAATTACCAGTTAAATGATTCTACATCGTAACCCCATTGAGATAGGGCTTTTTTATACATGCCTTTCATAAACTGCTGAGCTTGGTGAGGCTTTAAACCTAAAGCGGATGCTGACCGATTAGTCAATTCAACCATCGACTGTTTGTCGCCATCTCGTAGCTTGTTTACAGCTGCCAATGCATCAGAAAAAGGTACACCAAAAGCACCTTTGAAAGTTACGTCGATATCTTTAGTAGTCACTTTTCCGCGAACAGACGTAGTCACTGCAAAGTTATTCAAAACGCTAGCAACTGCTGTTGCTTGAGCTTTTTTGAATCCGTATTCTTTCATTAGCTTTTCAGCACCCTTTTTTACTAACAATCTGTTTGAATCAGAATTGATAGCCGCAAAGTTAGTGTCGGTTGCTTTCGCTGCATTTTTATTGTTGATAGCTTGTCCAAAGTTAGTCTCTAACAAGTTACCAGAATAAAGAACGCCGTTTTTACCTAGATAATACGAACCATTTCGAATATCTTCCCAGAATAATCCAGTTGTACCAACGCCGATGTAATTTCCACCTACGTAGCCAGCAAATTTGCTTGCGTCTGCATAATATTGGAATTCGTTCTTTTGATTGTAAACAGCCGCTGTGCCGTATTGATCAAAAGCAACAAACCACATGTCATCAGAACCAAAGCCATAACGATCATAATGTGGATCGCGGCTTACTGTAATGCGAGCACCTGTTTTTGAATCAAACGTGCAACCTGGAGTCGCTTCGTTTGTTTTACAGATATCACCGTAAACAGTTTCGAACGGATAATACAGTACGTTTGTAGGCCCGCCGTCTGTGCCGCCACCGCCACAACCGAAAAAGCCCAGTGCCAAGGCACTCACTAAAGAAAGCTTCAAAGCCCCTTTAAGTGTAGTTTTAGATAGTTTCATTTTTCCTCCTTTTAATTTAGTAATCGGTACCCTCTTACTTTTGTTTTTTATAATTTAATTGG
>JAYVPD010000276.1:0-3121 GCA_043757515.1 Pseudobdellovibrionaceae bacterium | reverse complement strand
GTTTCCTTTTTATTTTTGAAATCGACTCTATCTTTTCGGATAGAGATTTGAAAAATAAACTAAAAAAATTGTCTCGATAAGGGACAGGATGTTAATCTAGGTCAGTAAAAACTACAGAAATTCTGAAAGAATTTCTGTCCACTGGTCTTTTAACGGACGTAGTTGTGCTTCATTTAGTGTCGCAAGTGACGGCTCGACCAGGTTCAGCGTTTCGTTCAAGGATTCTGATTTTTCATCAATAAAAAATAAACCTGTCAGAATTTCTTGGGACGCTTTACTTTCGTTTAACAGGCGCATGGCTGCATAACGATCTTTGATATCTAGATCATGACTGGCTAGTTTTTTTAATGTCAACACCGAGCCGTCTGGAAGAGTTACACTTTGCTTGCTGCCTTCGGCATAATCCACTTTAATTTCATCCATTGGCTGAACGATACCTAGCTCTTGCAAACTGACATCGTGTTCGCGGACATAAGTATAACTTTTAGTTGAGCCATCATGATTATTAAACGTAATACACGGTGATATGATATCAATCACTGCCGTTCCTTTGTGTTTCATCGCGGCCTGTATCAAAGGAACCAATTGTTTTGCGTCGCCTGAAAAGGATCGGGCGACAAATGTGCATCCCAAATCCAACGCAAGTGAGCAAATATCAACCGTATCAAACGGATTGTACGCGCCATTTTTTTGTTTGGCACCTTTGTCCGCCGTCGCACTAAATTGCCCTTTGGTCAGTCCATAGACTCCGTTGTTAGCAACTAAATAACAAATTTCGACATTTCTTCGAATCAAATGAGCAAAGCCGCCAAGGCCGATGCTGGCAGTGTCGCCATCGCCGCTCATTCCGATGAGTTTCATTTTTCCATTTACGACTTTGGCTCCTGTGGAAATCGGGGCCATTCGTCCATGCATCGAATTGAATCCAAATGATTTTGAAATATAGTAAGCAGGCGTTTTAGAACTGCAGCCAATGCCTGACATTTTTGCGATGTCGTAGGGATGGATTCCATTTAAAAAAGTAGCACTGATGATATGTGATGATATTGAATCGTGCCCGCATCCTGTACATAATGTCGAGGGACCACCCGCGTATTCTTTTTTCTCGAGGCCCGCTTTATTTACGGTTTTTTGAACAGCAGATTCCGTACTCATACCAAATCTCCCAGTTGTGTCTTAATTTTTTTGACAATTGTGTCGGCAGTGATGGGAGTTCCGTCGTAATGTCGTACAGAACTTAAATGAAGGGCCGTATCTGGCATTTCCATTTTTAGCAGTTCAAACATTTGTCCATCACGATTTTGATCCACAACAAAAACGCGCTCGTGGTTTTTAATAAATTCAAGAACAGAATCTGTAAAGGGAACCGCACGAACTCGGCAATAATCAAAATCTAACTTTTGTTTATCTAAAAGGTACATGGCTTCTTTGACCGACATATCACTTGAACCATAGGCCAAAATTCCAAATTTATTTTTGCAGACCGATTTAATGGATACGCCTTCAGAAAAAATCTGCGGAGATTGATTTTTGGAATCACAAAAGACGGGGGTCGGTACATATTTTTTAGCGGTTTGCCATTTTTTCGCAAGTCGATCTATAATATATTGGTACTCATCGCTTATTTCCGTGTAGGCAGCTTTTCGATTGTGACCGCTGCCTCTGGTAAAATAAGCCGCCTTATCATGAGCGGTTCCTGGCAGAGTTCGGTAAGGAATACCGTCGCCATCTAGATCTGCGTAGCGTTCAAACTGAGCGACTTTATCTAAATCAGCCGCGGATAATACTTTGCCACGATCGTAGGGTTTTGTTGGGTAATCCCAGCGATCTTCCATCCAGAGATTCATTCCCAAATCCAAATCGCTTAACACGATTACCAATTGCTGAAATCGTTCAGCAATATCAAAAGCAGATTGGCCAAATTCAAAACACTCTTTGATAGTTCCTGGGATCAAGCACGGGTGTTTTGTGTCGCCGTGAGATAAAAATACAGCAGACAGCAAATCACCTTGTGCTGTGCGAGTAGGCATCCCTGTTGATGGGCCAACTCGTTGCACATCCCAAATGACAGCGGGAATTTCTGTGAAGTAAGAAAAACCTGCCGATTCGGCCATAAGACTTAGCCCCGGTCCTGAGGTTGCCGTAACACTGCGGGCACCAGACCAACCGGCACCTAAAACCATGCAAATAGAAGCCAATTCATCTTCGGCTTGAATCACCGCAAATTTATTTTGTCCAGATTCTGTTTTTCTATATTTCGATGCAAATTTAATATAATTTTCAACTAACGAACTGGACGGAGTAATCGGATACCAAGCCGCAAATGTACAACCACCAAAAAGCCAGCCCAGTGCACCGGCTGTATTTCCATCCATCATGATTTTTCCAGCATTGCGGTTAGATTTTTCTGCTTTAAATAAAAATGGGATTTTAATATTTTCTTCGGCATAGGCAAAACCAATTTCAGAAGCTTTGCGATTCACCTCAATGACGGAATCTTTGCCTTCAAATTGATCAGCAATACTTTCATTAAGCGTAGGAATGTCGATGCCAAGGAGCTTTGCTAAGACGCCTACGTACACCATATTTACGACGAGCTTTTTAATTTTTATGGAATCGGTCGATCGATCCACCAAGGGTTTAAAAGAAATAGGAATGACTTGCACGGCTTCAAGCTCCGGCGTGATGTCGGGTTTGATTCCCAAATCAGAGTTGTAAATAAAAAACCCGCCATTTTTTAGCGTTTTAATATCGTCTTTCAATGTCTGCGGATTCATCGCTATAAATATATCAGCATGTTCGCGTCGAGCTATATATCCGTTTTCATCCGCTCGTATCCAAAACCATGTAGGAAGCCCAGCAATGTTTGAAGGAAACACGTTCTTACCGCCGACAGGGATTCCCATGCGGAATAAAGATTTCAAAAGAATGTTATTGGCGGACTGTGACCCGCTTCCGTTGACTGTGGCGACTGTGATAACAAAATTATTGATGTTCATGGGAAAAGTCGTATCCTATTTTTCTATAAGTTAAAACCTAAATTTTTTATTACCGGGAGCATAGAGTGAAAGCTTTTGAATCGGTCGATTTTCTAGATTTAAACAGCGAATTGTCCCCTGAA
>JAYVPD010000275.1:0-39496 GCA_043757515.1 Pseudobdellovibrionaceae bacterium | reverse complement strand
CATGATTTCAAAACTTTATTGACGATGACTTCGAGCTGCTGATTTGTTAGTTTCATATATATGCCTTCAATTCGAAATCGATTAAAGACTATTTTAGTGGCTTTTACAATCATTCTGACGCTGTCGATCATCTACAGCGCCAATGCCTTCACCGGCTATGAGAAAGATTTGGATGAACGATTAAAAACCAAAAAATTCTTAAATCCCACAGTCTTCTACGCAGCTCCAATTGCCTTGAAAAAAGGCTATTTATTACCGAAAGATGCGCTGACTGCCTATTTTGCGCGACAAAATTTCAGGCAACGGGTTTTCGGTCAACGAATCATTTATGGAGACTATTTTTGGGGCACGTCAGCCGAATGCCATGCGATGGCTCCTGAAATTGTTCTAGACTATGATTCCTGCCTTTTTTTCTCGCGCAAACAACCTCTGGTTGGCATCGATACCGAAGCGGACATCCTTGTTTATCAAATTCTAGTCAATGCCGAGTCTCGAATTGTCGATATTCGGGTCAATTCCAAACCAGAAGCCGAGTCCGGAATCGAGCTTGAACCCGAAGTGTTAGCTCAATATTTAAATTCCGAGCCCATCATGCAGGAACTCGTTGAAATCAAAGATCTACCGACAAATTGCCCCAACGCCGTCATGGCAATCGAAGATGCTGGCTTTCTTGAACACCAGGGATACAGCATAAAAGGAACAATTCGTGGAATTCTGGCGCCACTCTTAAAGGGCAAAAAACCCCAAGGCGGGAGCACGATTACACAACAACTAGTTAAGAATTACTTTTTAACTAACGAGCGCAGTCTTAGGCGCAAAGCCGAAGAGTTTGTTCTATCCGTATTGATTGAAAAAAAAATGACCAAGGATGAAATTCTAGAAACCTATATGAATGTTATTTATATGGGCCAAAATGGACCCTTTCAAATTATTGGTTTCGGTTCCGCTAGCCAATTTTATTTTGATAAAAAAATATCGGACTTGCAACTGGACGAATGCGCTATGCTTGCTGCGGTTCTTAACGGACCTGGCGTTTACAACCCATTTTCGAAAAAAGAAAAAACATTAGCTCGTCGAAACCTTGTATTGTCTAAAATGAAAGAGCTAAAATTAATTTCAGATTCTGAATTTGATGTGGCCATTAAAAAACCCTTACCGCTAAAACGAGCGGCCCAAGCGTCTGAGACAGCACCCTTCTATTTAGACGCTGTAAAAAAACAATTGAAAAAATTAGGCATTCCCTCGGATGGCGCGCGTATTCAAACTGGCCTTGATCTGGGCAGGCAGCAAACAGCCCAAGAAGCCCTTCAGCAACACTTAAATTTATTAGAAAAAGACAATAATAAGCTCGCCGAAAATAAAAAGAAAGGCATTTCGCTTGAAGGCGTGGTGATTTCAACAGAACACCAAACCGGCATAGTCGATGTCCTGGTGGGCGGACGAAGTTTTCGAATGACTCAATTTAACCGTGCACTCGAAGGCCACAGGCAAGTGGGTTCCATCTTTAAACCCCTTGTTTACCTGACGGCATTGGAAAAAATTAAAACGGACGAAGCCTTTGTCGAAGGTACCGCGCTTGGTAAATTATTTGGAACCTCGCGTCCGTTTAACCCTCTGACACCGGTCAAAGATGAACCGTTTGTTTGGTTTTTGAATAAGAAAAAATGGTCTCCAGAAAATTATTCTAAAAAGTTCTACGGAACCATTCCTCTATACTATGCCCTTAAAAACTCACTGAACGCGTCGACTGCTTTTGTTGGAAAAACTGTCGGCTTAGAAGACATTATTGATACGGCTAAAAAACTCGGTTCGACTTCGGATTTAAAACCCTATCCGTCGCTTACGCTTGGGGCGTTTGAAATGTATCCAGTCGAAGCCCTTCAAATCTATTCGACCCTCGCTAATTTGGGCAAAAAGATAGACTTGAGTTTTATCAAGCGGGTTTTTAATGTAAAAGGTGAACTTATTTATGAATACAAGCCGACTCCGACCGTTGTTTTCAATGATGTGACAGTGTCCATATTGATGGGGATCCTGAAACAAACAACCATGACCGGCACGGCAAAAGCGATCGGCGGGACTGTGCTAGATATTCCTGTCGCGGGGAAAACAGGTACAACAAATGATTATAAAGACACGTGGTTTATCGGAATGACGCCCTTAAAAACCGCATTAGTCTGGGTGGGCTATGATCAAAATGAAATCACAGGGCTTACTGGCGGCTCTGGAGCGGTTCCGATCTGGTTGCAATATATGAAATCGGCACTCAAGGATCATCCCAAAATTGATTTTCCATTTCCAGAGGAAAAAATTCAACGGGTAATAATAAATAAAGAAAAACTAGCAAAAATGAATTTGAATGCGGAACTTGAACCAGACATTGAACCGTTTGAACTAATCTTTGATAAAGACAAAGTACCATCCGAGCTTAAATAGATTATTCCCCAGGACTAATCTGAAAACTTTCAGGCAACGTGTTGTAAAATCGAACAACATAAAATTCGCCTTTTGCCCGTTTGGGTACATATCCAATCGTCACATTCCAAAAAAACTGTTTATGAGAATCTTCTTTTTTATCGGCAGTAAGGACCTTCCAATGATCTCGATCTTGGTTGTGAGTTTTTTTAAACTTGACGTTTTCCCACAAGTGTTGCAAAGCCATTTCCTTTGCTTGATTAGACCTTATTGCCGCTGCATACATTGGACGAAGACCGTTCATGGCCGACAAAGTATTAATTTGGAAGAAACTGAAGTCTGTGTATTTAGTATTTTTATACACATATTGAGGTCCTCCGGCAGTAATCAATTCAGAGTAACAATCTGATAAAAACGAAAACGTCCCTTCTTTATTTTGTACGGCAAAAACAAGGAAAGACATTTCAGTTTTATAGCCACGACACAGTTCATTTTCATCGTTTTGCCATTTAATTGTGATTTTATCTGAACCGATTTTGTTTTGATCTCCCTTGGCCAATCGTTCAATCAAAAAAGTAATACCGTTAGTGGTCCCAGCTTTCAAATCTCGATTTCCTACAAAAACAAATTCCGATTTATCAAACATCTCTTTAGGACTGCTAAATTTACTACACTTACAGGCATTACCGGGCTTGGACATAAAAAAGACCAAAGACAACACCACATAGGCTATTTGTTTCACACTTAGTTCCTTTTGTTTTTTAAAATAGTATATCGAACATTCACTTAATTGCAAAACCGATTGAATAAGATATAGCAGCAAGGTATAGAAAACGCGAGGTGACTATGTTGGCCAGTTTAGGAATTTTGATCAGCTTAGGGTTATTAATGGTAATGGCGTACCGTGGTTTTTCTGTTATATTTTTTGCCCCTATTTTCGCCTTATTAGCCGCTGGATTTTCAGGATTTTCACCATTGCCTACCTTTACTGAATTATTTTTGCCGCAAATGGCCGGCTACGTAAAAACCTATTTTCCGTTTTTTTTACTTGGGGCAGTATTTGGTAAGATAATGGAACAATCGGGCGCCGCTGAAGCGATCGCTCAGGCAATTACAAAAAAGCTTGGCACAAAACATTCTATGCTTGCTATCGTAATTTCCTGTGCAGTTTTAACTTATGGTGGTGTCAGCCTTTTTGTTGTCGCATTTGCCGTATATCCTTTTGGCGCGTCCTTGTTTCGAAGTGCCAATATTCCAAAACGACTTTTGCCACCGACAATTGCTTTGGGGGCCTTTACCTTTACAATGGATGCTTTGCCAGGAACTCCACAAATTCAAAATTCGATTCCGATGAAATTTTTTAATACCGATCTTTATGCGGCACCTGTATTTGGAACTGCGGGCGGTATTCTTATTTTTATTTTAGGAATGTGGTTTTTAGAATCTCGCAGAAAAAAACTTCAAGCCGCTGGCGAAGGTTACGGAGTCACTGAGCCCGATGCCCAGACATTAAGGCAACAAGGTTTGCCGCCTGCTTGGTTAGCGGCAATTCCTTTAGTCAGTGTACTAGTGATGACACTGGCACTTCAAAAAATCGTATTTCCGTCTTGGGATATTTCAACTTGGGCCACAGAGCCTCCTTATAAAATGGACCCGGCAACGCTTAAAGGAACCATGAATAATTGGGCTTTAATAATTGCATTATCAACTGGAATAATTCTTGCGACTTTCTTAAATTCAAAGCGCCTCAGCGGGAAACTGGCGAGTGCGATTAGCCTTGGGGCGACTGGATCTTTGCTTGCCGTTATGAACACGGCATCCGAAGTTGGTTTTGGAAACGTAGTCAAAATATTACCTGGCTTTCATACTATTGCCGATTCCATGACGAGTATTGGTCGTGGCGGAAGTCCTTTGCTATCAGAAGCTATCACAGTCAATGTGCTATCCGGAGTTACTGGTTCTGCATCGGGCGGGCTTAGTATAGCACTCGATTCGTTTGGAAAAGACTATTTGGAATGGGCTCACGCCAACGGGACAAGCCCAGAACTATTGCATCGAGTGGCTTCTATGGCGTCTGGCGGAATGGACACCCTGCCGCACAACGGAGCGGTTATTACTTTGCTAGCGATTACAGGAATGACACACAAACAGTGCTACAAAGATATTTTTATAATTACGGTGATAAAAACAAGCGTCGTATTTTTACTTATTGGCCTTACCGCTATTATTGTTTAAAACTATCAATCATTTTTAAAACATATTGAACTTTGTCTTTTGATTCCGCAGACACTTTATCCGGATTTTTGACCGTCATTCGTTTAATAAAAAGCTGCATTATGGGATCTGGTTTTGTGGCAATCCCAATCGAATTCAAGAATTCCCTGGCTTGAGTGGCTTGTTCTAGATCAAATATTTGATCAGCGATTTCACCGGTGTTCAGCTTTGAAAAATCCAATTCCCATTTGGTAGCCAAATTCCAAATCGACCTAATATATCTAAAAGACCCGTTTTGATTGAAGTGAAAACTCTTATCTAAAGCCGCTGTCACAAGAAAGTTCCAGCGACATTGAAGAAGTTTTACAGAAATATCCTGATTCATAATAACGTGCCGTAAATACAATGGAACCTGATCCAAAGTTACCTTACCATCTTCGACATTAATCTTGGCGGTCAGACCTTGTTCGATCAGTTTTAGAAAATTGAGATTCTCGACAACAACACCTTTATCGGCCATCAATTTAATATTTTCAGCTTGCTTAGGATTGTCACGATGAAGGGCCGCAGCCATTGCGTTGAATGAAGCTTCTTTGTTAAACCCTTTACCTAAAGTAGGGTCTGCAAGCGAAAATCCTTTAGGATTGTAATTGTAAAATTCATAGATATCTTTAAAAAATTGCTCGGTCGCGGTCGCCACCAAAACTTCTCGACGATCTTTTACACTGTCGACGCCCAGACCACGCCAGAAATAAAATTCAAACCCAGCAAAATACTGAGACGCTTCTGAAAGTTTTCTTTCCATCGTTGTTGCATTCAATACACCAACAAAAGAATTTCTTCGAATCGTCGATGAGTCCCCTTGCCTTAATCCATCATAAGTTTCATCAATACCTGTGCCGACTCTGTTTATTTCGCCAGTTAAAACGCCTACATTTCCCTGTAGAGTATCAAACTTTCCATTCAGTTGGCCGACATTGTCGTTTACTTTTTCCATCTTGCCACCCATTTCCTGGACACTAGTTTTGACGTCTTTGGTTTCCTGCTTCATGCCGGCCACGTCATCGGCCATCTTTTCAGTGGTTTTGGACATGCGATCCGTGATCTCTACCATTTTCTCGGTATTCTTTTCCATGTTTTGGGTACTATTGTGCATTTCCTTAAGCTCTGTGCGCACGTCGCAAGAAACTAAAGGCAGAAGTAGGGCCAAACAAACGCATCGGATCAGGCTAATTGAACGTGAAGTCATAAAATTCCCATCTTTGTCGAAACGTCAAAATATTCGACAGGATTTACACGGTTAAGCGATCTCATTAGAGTTTAAAGTCAACTAAATCGCATAGGAACCACTTGCGATATCCTTGCCATAAATTTCAAAAATTCTGGCAACCACAATAAGAATCAACCTCGCCTAATGCCGAGTTTGTTTTGCGTTTCGTCATAGGGGCCCAGCCATGAATACTTCAATCGTTGAAGACTGCTAGAAGTCCATGATACGCTCTCTCCTATGAGCTCAAATACCACGCCCAATGAATTGTCTGACCGCTATCACCCGAACGAAGTAGAAACCAAAATATACAAATGGTGGGAAGAAAACGGCTATTTTAAATCAGTTGATCAATCCCACAAGCCACCGTTCAGTATTATTCTGCCGCCGCCCAATGTGACCGGATTTTTGCACATGGGTCACGCCTTGGACCACACCATTCAAGATTTGCTAGCCCGCTGGAAACGTATGCAAGGATTCAATGTAATGTGGCTGCCTGGAACCGATCATGCTGGCATTGCCACTCAGACCGTAGTTGAAAAAGAACTTAAAAAACAAAACGTCACACGTCATGAATTGGGCCGAGAAAAATTTGTAGAAAAAGTTTGGGAATGGAAACACCTTTACGGCGATCGCATTTACAAACAAATGCGAAGGTTGGGTGATTCCTGTGATTGGGATCGCGCCGTTTTTACTTTGGATGACAATGTTTCTAAAGCCGTTAATAAAGTTTTTGTCAGCCTCTTTAAAAAAGGTTGGATTTATAAAGGGCAACGCCTTGTAAATTGGAGTGGTCCACTAGAAACAGCCATTTCTGATTTGGAAGTTGAACACAAGCAGATCAAAGGAACACTTTTTCACATTCAATACGCAATCGAAGGCAGTTCCGAATTAGTAACCATAGCTACAACCCGTCCTGAAACTATGCTGGGTGATACAGCCCTCTGTGTTCATCCAGAAGATGAAAGGTACAAACACCTCGTCGGCAAAAAAGCGATCGTACCGATAATCAATCGTTCCATTCCTATAATTGCTGATGTTTATGTCGATAAAGATTTTGGATCGGGGGTAGTTAAAATTACTCCGGCCCATGATTTTAACGATTATAAAATTGGAATTAAACACAAACTTGAATTCATAAATATTTTGAATAAAAAAACCGAGCTCAATGAAAATGGCGGCCCATATAAAGGCTTAAAGGTTCAAGAAGCTCGAAAACAAGTGGTAGAAAAACTAAAAGAACTGAATTTACTTCTAAAAGAAGAACCTCATTTGCATTCGGTTGGACATTGCCAGCGTAGTAATGCGATTGTTGAACCTTTTTTATCTGAACAATGGTTTGTAAAAACTGAAAATTTGGCTGTACCAGCAAAACGAGTTGTCGAAAGCGGCACGATTCGTTTTGAACCTGAAAGTTGGACAAAAGTATATTTACATTGGATGAATATCATCGAAGACTGGTGTATTTCCAGACAACTTTGGTGGGGACATCGAATCCCAGCATGGAATTGCCAAGACTGTGAAGCGATCACTGTCAGCGAAACTACCCCTGGCGCTTGCGAAAAATGCAATAGTCGGTCAATCAAACAAGACGAAGATGTTCTTGATACTTGGTTTAGTTCCGCATTGTGGCCATTTTCAACAATGGGTTGGCCTACTGAAACAGAAACTTTAAAAACGTTTTACCCGACAAATTACTTGGTCACCGGCCATGATATTATTTTCTTTTGGGTCGCTCGAATGATTATGATGGGCCTCGAATTTAAACGTGATGTGCCGTTTAGAACAGTATATATTCACGGCTTAGTGCGGGATGCTCAAGGACAAAAAATGTCCAAGAGCTTAGGAAACTCCATTGACCCTGTAGAAATGATTGAAAAATTTGGTGCCGATGCCCTTAGATTCACATTTTTAGCTCACCTTTTTTCTGGTCGCGATCTTAAGTTTTCCGAGCAACGCTTAGAGGGCTATCGTAATTTTATGAACAAAATCTGGAATGCGTCCCGCTATGCGTTGACTCATCTAAAAGATTTTCAAGTTCCACCAGAAAAAGAAAAGGCCCTGCCGCAGAAGCCTTACATGAGTTTATTTGATCAATGGATTCTCACCAAGCTGAGTGGGCTAGAAAAAAATATAGAAGAAGCTTTGGATCAAGAACGCTTTTCTGATGCTGCCACGGCCTTGTATCAGTTTATCTGGAATGATTTTTGTGATTGGTACATCGAATTTTCAAAGCCAATTCTAATCAGCGATAAGCTCAACGAACGTAAAGCGACCCAGCTGGTATTGGCGCAAGTTTTAAACCGATTTATTCGCTTATTGCACCCATTTTGCCCTTTTATCACTGAAGAGATTTATCAAAAACTACCAATTCGAAATCAATCCTGTATTCTTGATATTTATCCAAATATTCGGGTCGACCGCGAATTGTTAGATTTTGGGTCCGAAGCTATTTCCCAGGAAGTTGATTTCATAAAAGAAGTCATTTCTTCGATCCGAAATATCCGCGGCGAAAATCGAATATCCCCGGCTGACATATTGAAAATCAGAATTGCATTGAACGATCCGAAGACACAAAAAATTATTGGTGAAAATAAAACGATTGTTGAAACATTAGCTCGAGTCGACATTGTGCAAATTGGAAACGAAGGCAATATGGCCAAATGCGCTGTGAATTCAATTTCATTATTTGGACTTCAAGCAAAAGTCATTATTCCATTGGAAGGCATTGTCGACCTAGCTGAAGAAGTAAAACGAATTCAAAAATTAGTCGAAAAACTTCAAAAAGATATTGGCGTACTGAATGGAAAATTGAATAACGAAAAATTCCTCGCCAACGCAGACGAAGAGTTGATCAAAGCCGATCGTGAGTTATTGGAACAATCGCGCGTAAGGATTATTGCATTGCAAGAATCGCTGGGTCGATTTCAAGGCTAGGCGCCCCCGGCAGGCGCCCCCGGCTAGGCTATCCCTGCTGGCCGGCCGGATGTTATTGGTAATTCAGTTTTCGGATA
Organism: Pseudobdellovibrionaceae bacterium; assembly: GCA_043757515.1. Lineage (GTDB taxonomy): Bacteria > Bdellovibrionota > Bdellovibrionia > Bdellovibrionales > Bdellovibrionaceae > UBA2316. The sequence continues at coordinate 30,586 of JAYVPD010000275.1, read as the reverse complement.
ATTTGCTGACAATACCACTGTAAACCATCAATTCCTGGGCTTCCATTTTGAAAGTCCAGGATTTATGAGAAAACTTATCTTATCTTTCTTACTATTTGTATCTGTCTCATCTCCAGCCGAACTTGCAATTGATAAAACTTTGGCGAAAAGACAAGCAGCTCTATTCCAAGAAGCAATTGATACTCTGAGTAAAGCACATGTTGAATTTCAAAAAGAATTTAAAAATAGAAAACTGAAACCCTCTGATATCGAATTATTGAAAGAACTTGATGCTCAAACGAAAGCCCTAAATGAATTGCTCGCTAAACAATTAGGGAATTAAAAGCACTGGCACCGAAAGGAACTCAAACCAAAGTCCCCGCATTTCAAGGATTTGCCCGCACGAATGATTTCACTTGATTGCAATCTGCCGTCTTTTTCAACGTACGAAATTTCTTCTCCGTTTTGAAAAAAAACTCGTTCACTTTTTTCTCGGCCAACGATTTCGCCTTCTTTTTCAAGGGATGCCAAAAAAGATTCAGAAGGATTTACCGACTGCTCTCGTGAAAGCTCTATGGGAACCATGCGCGTCGGAGTCACCTGATAATATTTCAATTTTTTAACGATATCGTCATCTTCATACACCGTTTCCATTCGAATCAATTTTTTAGAATTGTCGGCCACTTTGATTTCCATCGAAGTCCAATCTTCAGATCGTATAACAGGTTCACCCAATTCAGATTGTACCGAATCCAATATCGAAGTTAAAGTTGGCTCGACAGAACCAGATGAAACACTATTTTTAATTTCAGTGCATTCAGACAGCTGCTTTAGCATCGCGCCCACATGAGTTCGAGCCATCGCATCCTCTATGTCTTTTGTATTTGCCGTATTTAGCTGAGTGGTTTCAATAGCTGGCTTAGTTTCTTGCTTAACAGACTCATGGACCCTATTTTCTTTCACAGCTAAAACATCCTGTTGAGACGCCGTGGCCGCAAGATCGGGAGTCTCAATCATTTCCGCTGGCTTCAGCAGAAAGTAAAGTAACGTGGCGATTGCAATAATTGAAAGGTAAAATCTCATGGAAGAACTGCTTTATTTGTGCCGTTTACTTTCACCAAAAGATTTGTGCTATTCCATTTTTTCTTTTCGGCTCCTATGAAATCAAAGTCGACGTTCATATCTGCCGTCCAATTTTGCTTTTCTGCTTTAGAGTTTACACACTGATACGTAATGGCCGCGTGCATTCCGGCTTTAGAGCCCAAATTACTAGCTTGGTATTTCATCCACGCTAGTGTGCTAAAATTCGTAATCATACCTGGCAAAAAACCTTCGTCACATTTCAAATTTTTGAGCAAAAAAGGGTTCAAAACAAAAGCTTCAAAAGAATCCAGAAGCAAAATTCTAACCTCTGAATGTTTAAAAACAAGCAATTCAATTTTGTCTTCTTTGAATTCAGCAAGTCCAACCGTTCTGAACAACTGACTCCAAAACAAAGCTATTTTTCTTGCTAACAAATCACTTGGCGCAAGTTGGTGCGTTTGTTGAAAGAAAAAATAAGAAAGCAAAGATTCAACATAAATTTCAATGCCGCCGCCAGCTTTAAAAGGAGCGTCTCGCAGGCGATCTCGGTTCAAATAAATATGACTTCCAACGGGACCATTCGACGAATACAAAGGAAATTGTCCATTTGCATCTTTAGCAAATACACCCGGATTTTCAGTGGCACTGGCGACATCAAGGCCCATGAATTGAGGTGACTTAGCAAGGATATCATTCACCGCGCTGATTTCTGTTGAAGACAGCCCGCACACTGTCGATGCAGTAGCACAAGGCCTAAGAAAAGAATCTCGATTTGCATAAACCATTTTAATTTTTAATTGAGCCAAATCAGTCGTAGGACCCTGAATCTGAGCAGACACTGGCTGAGTCAACACTACCAAATTAACGATTAATGTAAGCAAAGCTAACGATTTCATCACGACCACCCCTAAAAACGTCGAACAAAAACTACTTTTTCGGAATCAAACCAATATCAATCAATCGCTGAGTCAAAAACTCGCCAGCCGATATCGGCGGGTACTTTTCTTTATCTCCCCGGCACGAAGGTAAACAAGTCAAACTTGCAGCTGGAACTGGATGCATAAAAAATGGCATAGAAAAACGACTCTTTGTTTTTCCTTCAGATGTATTAACCACCTGATGAGTAGTTGAGGGAATTAAATCATTTGTAAGCCGAGCTAGCATATCGCCAGCATCAACAATCAAAGTATTGTTTTCAGTAACAATATCCAACCATTCGCCATTTCGATCTTTAAGTTGCAGACCGGACGCTGTAGCAGCAGGCAACAAAGTAATAAAATTAATATCTTCATGAGGAGCCGCTCGCAAACAGCGTGGATCAACGCCATCTGGGATCGGTGGATAATGTAAAAGGCGCAGAATCGAAACGCCGCCAGTAACCATTTTAGAGAAAAAATCTTTTTCTACCAGCAAGGGCCCCGTCAACGCTTCCATCATTATAAGTCCGGCCTTTTCTAGGTCAGCATATAATTGTGAAAAAATAAGTTTAAATTCGGGCATTTCGGTAGGCCAAATATTTTTTTCATCCGCAGTTTCGCGTCCAATATGATAAAATTCTTTTAGGTCCATTACGGAAGCGTCCTTGGCGTGTTCTTTTCCAAAAGGCGTGTAACCTTTTTGTCCACCAGCTGAAGGAGAGACATATTTTTTCTTGGCGTCAGTAGGTAATTTATAGAAAGCTTCCAAAACTTCGTAGGCTCGTTGAATGAGTTCTGGTCTTACGGGATGGTCTTTTAGAATAATAAATCCGTAGTCTTTAATTCCGTTAAACAAACCAAGAATAAATTGATTTTTCTGTTCTTCAGAACCATGCGTGTAGTCTTTTAAACTCAAAGTTGGCACTTTGCGTGGAACATCTTTAACGTGAGAACTGGTTCTAGTTTCATTATGGCTTGTTGTAAGTGACATACGACCTCTCCGCTGGCTATTTTAACGCACACTATAATCAGTGATTATAAAATAGGCAACAGGCAACTCAAGCAATCCTAAAGATCAATTATATCGATAACTTGAATCTGTTCTTTGGAAATAAATTCAAAATGAATATCATAGTTGATAATTCTTACAGCGTGCGACTGCCGATACGGAGAGTTTTTTTCCGACTCGTAGCCTTTGTAAACAGTCGGCCGGGGATCTAATTTTAAAGTGCTAACAATCAATTCTTCAATTTTGTAGTCGGGTCTGAGTTTGTGAATTGCTTCTAATTTCGCTAAAGCGGCGGCGACAAATTTAACTTCAATGGCCAGATCGACTCTTTCCTGAACCCATCCAGACAGGGCGTTAGGAATAGACTCAACATAACTAATGTAAGGCTTAATATCGATCACTGGCGTTCCATCTACAATATCAACACCTGAAACGTAAACATACGGTGCTTCAATTTTTTCAAGTTTAACTAGCGACAATCCAATTGGATTCGGTCGGTGTGGTGATCGCGTCGCAAACAAACCAATCTTTTCACCGCCCATTCTGGGCGGATGCACTTTAGCATGAAAATGAGACACCTGATTTTGATGAAAATGAAAAACAACCCAGATATGAGAAAACGACTCGAGGCCCTTCAATGAATCTGCGGGCTGCCATTCGGGAGCAATCTTGATACGCGCAAACGACGAGGGCACTAGGCCCGGCTGCCGAGGCGTACCGAATTTATCTAGATAGCAAGATTCTACTATGCCGATAGGGTGAAGGGTAAGATCCATAATGAGGTGTATACACAAATCACCTTTTTTAGCCTAGCTAAATCATTTTAAGGCCCACGAGGGCTAAGAGTTTAATGTTAGTTTCGTAACAGAACTACGCTCTAAGATAGCTTGTAAGCACTTAATGACTGATTTCACTCGCCTACATTGGCTTTTTACGAACAATTAATTAAACATATGTAATGGCTTTCAAAAAAGCTATTCGTTCGACAGTTTCCTATTGACTTTTTGGTATACCATTGGTAAACTTAAGGTCGACCGGGAGGTCTTGTGATTGCAAAAAAATTGACAAAAGTAGGAAACACCCAAGCAGTTGTTTTAGACAAAACGCTCTTGAGTCTAGTTGACGCCGATACAGAAAGTACTTTTAAAATTTCTATCGAAGGAAAAAAGATCGTGCTTGAAGCCATGACTGCAAAGGAAGTCGATAGGTTGGCACTGGAAGTCAGTGATAAAATTCGCAAGGTGCAGAAAAATGTCTTCAAAAAACTCGCAAAGTGAGCCGTTCTATATTTCCATAGAAGTAGTTTTAGAAATTCATCGTCGCCAACTTAAAGAATTCGGCGGTGCAACTGGAATTAGAAGCCAATCAGGACTGGAAGCTGCCGTTGAAAGTCCCAAAGCTACCTTCGGCGACAATCCGCATTGATTAGGTTTCTGGACAGCTTCCATTAGTACATTTAGACTTATCTCATCATACATATCATTTTAATTTCCATTTTTAGTTCATTGATAGCTTTAGCAAATGAGACAAAAAAGATATGCGATCCAATACCTGTGCATTTTAATGATGGCGCGAACCCATCGCATGAAACTAGGGTATCAGGTCGCACTATTATAGTAGGTGGTACTGGCGAATCGAAAGTGACTGAAATTGATCGTCTTGCTGTCCAAAAAGGAATGTTGAACTGCGCTCCAAATATCTTAAACTGTCTTATTCAAGGCAAAACTAGTTTACCAATAGAATTTGTCGTCTCATTTGACCTAAGTGCCTCTACAGAAGTTGCCCTTGCTTCAAATTTCAAATTTTCATTGAACTCCACTGAAGCAAGTGAAATTAATAAGTGCATAGAAAATGAAAATATACATGCCTATTAAAATTAAATAGAATTCTTACTTTTTAATTCCCAAATAGTCTAAGCTCAAACTCGGATCATTTTTGACCAAATTAATTCTATTCTTCCCTTGGTTTAACCCATGAGCAGAGAACAAAGAAATAAATCCAGGCTTGTCGCCAAGTATCTGGCTTAAAATCGGATTTGCCGCGTCTTTCTTATACGAACCCGAACCAGAGAGTTTCAAATAAGCCGAAGAAAAGGATGGAAGTAATTTTGACATATTTTTAGTTTTGTTTTCCATATTTACCTCACTGAATACATACAGATCCAAATCGAATATTCTGCTGTCATGTGAAAATTTCATTGGGAAAGAAATACTGTTGGCTGGGTAAACTATGTGAAGAGGCCTTACAGCTATTGTTTCAAGTCCGGACGTTTTCATTTGGATTGCTAAAAATACCGCTCCCTTTTTTAAATAGTATTTTTGATTTTCTAGCGGCATGGGATTAAACCCATTTAATATTAGCCATTGATTAAATTCATTTTCGCTTGAGTCACTGACAATTTCGATCGGTTGAATTTGATAATGTTCCAAAAGAGTCGCCGGATGCACGATTAATCCTCGCTTTTGGCCAACATGAAGCGTATCGATTGAATCCATTCCGTTCATAGCCTGTGTTTTTGGCGCCAATCGAAATAGTTCTTCAAATACTTTCGCATCTACTTCGCCGTATTTTACTGGTAAAGATGGGAACGGCAGGACCCAAGCAATTTCTGCAGGCATTTTTTTGGCTGTTATCTGGGTTCGAATTACAAGATGCGCATTTTTTCCATCATGAAAAATCAAAGCCTCTTTTTTGCCCTCCGTTAGTGTCGATTTGTAGGATGCTGGGAAGTGCAAGCAACCCCAAGAATTTGATTTTTCTAAAACAAACGAAATTAAAATAACAGGAACCCAAATTAAAAATTTCATCCAAACCTCATCTTAAAAAATAAGGGCAGCCAGGGCCAATGTCAAACAAATGGACTAAGGAATGAAAGTGAGTTCTTTTGATGCTTGGGTGAAAATGGCTGCGCTTTTTAATAAATTAAATTTATCGACAAAGGAAAATTCTGACTCACCTCGAGTTTGAATGTCAGCGAGCTTAAATTCCAAATCGGCCAGCTTTGCTATGGTTTCAACACTTAGTTTATTGTCTTCTTTTTGGGCAAGAAGTTTATTAATTAAAGTATGAACCTCGGAAACATCAGCAAAACTAGGTATCGGAAATCCCGCTTTCAAAATAAAAGAATTACCAAAAATATAATGTAGAACCTCTTGCAAAAAAGTTCCCTTATCCACATACACATTAGGTTTTCGATATTCGAGATCACCTATTTTTAATTTAGACAAGCGAACGGCAATTCCACCTATAATTCTAACGATGGAATCGACTTTTTCAAAATTCACGTTTGAGGCATCATCAGAGCTTGAGTGGTAAACTGCACCGTCCCCATCAGAAAAAAATAACATTGGAATGATCAAGTTGTGCCTTAAAAAAGAAGACATATCGCTTCTTCCATGTCCGAAAGCATAACTTAGCGAATGATACGTAACAGATTCTTTTGCTTCATCCAATGTCGCCTGAACAAGCTTTTCAAGCACTGGGCCACCCGTTTCCCGGCCAATTATAAAATGATCGCTTTCCAAGCCTTTGAATAGATTCAGACCAATTATATCTAAATTAATATAAGCATTTAATTCCGTAAGTTCAAAACTTGGCGATTTTAAAAATGCATCCGATCCCAAAAGACCCATTTCTTCGGCATCCCAAAAGGCAATCGCAACGGGGGCTTCTATCAAACTCGGAAGAGTCTCAATTAAAGACAAAACCAAAGCAACCGCAGCCGCGTTGTCAGTAGCGCCGTGACAGACGGCATCGGACGACCCAAATTTCAACAAACACTCACTTAAATGATCAAAATGAGCACCAATCATAACTTTAGGCCGCTGATCGGACCAAATGTTTTTAGGGTATAAAATTCCAATTAAATTAGTGCCCTGAAATTCCTTGTTGGCTTTGAAATCGTAGCTATTTTTAAATGAATTTTGAAACGATTTTTTCGCAGGGTCCCCTGCTGGGCGCAGATTGTGGACTTGCATTCTATTGACAAGCCAGTCCTGTGTTTCTTTATTTCCACCAGAGCCTGTTGCGCGCCCGTTCAACCGAGCCGCCGATAAATAGGCAACATCAGATTTGATATCTGCGTTTGCAAGTTTTGATAAAAGGAAAATAGAAAACAGCAAACAAAATTTCATCAGCCATTTTCTATTTCATTCAGGATCGATTTTGACAAGCCAATTATTTTTGAAAATTTCCTAACTTTGTTTTTAAACCGTCACGATCTTTGATAATAATTTCTTTGCCATTCAAATCAATCAAACCCTCAGCCTTAAATTCTGTAAGGTGCCGTGACAAGGATTCGTTGATCGTACTTGCCAGCTGAGCAAACTCATTTCGAGTCAATTTCAAATTTAAAGACAAACCATTTGGTGTCTGAACCCCAAATTTGTCGCCTAAAACAACGAGTTGATAGGCAATTCGTTCTTGAACCGATGCCAAATAATGCAACTGACTTGTAGCTTCATAGGCTTCTAAATCATTCACAGATTGGCTCAATAAAATTTTGAATAATGGACTCGAATCTTTCAAAGCAGCCAAAATCATTTCTTTTGAATAGAGCCAAACAGTTGTTGAACGGATAGCTTCGGCTGTCGCGGCAGACGGACCGCCTCTGACAATGGCTTTGTACCCGCAATATTCACCGGGCCCAACGAGCTTAGTGACGTATTCAGGGGTTGTTGTCCTACCCCGTGATTGGCTTCGATTTACATACATTTTTATACAGCCGGACTGCACATAATAAAGCCCACGAGAGACTTCACCTTCTTTAAAGACAATGTCGCCCTCTTTGAAATGAATTATTTCATAGGGTAGTTCACTTTGCTGTGTGTAAGTTTGCATAACGTTTCCTGCGGTTGGATTGTTGGTCTTCGATCCACTATTGATATTGGGTCTGTTATATCCCCCAGCAAGAACCAAGGGACTAGCTATAGTTTCGCTCACTTTAACCTCCAAGTCGAATTTAACGATACTTGAAGTTTACAATGTTTTAAACCAAATTACCAGTGAATTCTTGGATATTTACTTTGACCCGAACCTATTAATTAAATACAAGACTTAAGTATAGATATCGGATGAGGATAAAAACCCAATAACCTTGGAAAATCAAATGCTTATAAAATCAATTTGGACTGTTAGTATTTTAACTTCACTGTTATTTTGCGCACTTGGAAACAGTGCTGAAAAACTGAAGATCGGCCTTGTACTGGATAAAGGTGGCAAGGAAGACAAATCATTTAATTCCGCTGCCTATTTAGGGGCCACCCAGGCAGAAAAAGAACTGGGCATTGAGCTTAAATATGTCGAAGCAACCGATGTCAATTCCATTGAAAACCTACATCGACAATTTGCCAAGAAAAAATTTGATTTGATCATCGGCATTGGATTCGCGCAGCAAGAGGCTGTTAAAAAAGTCGCCCTTCAGAATCCAGGTATTAAATTTGCCATTGTGGACGGCGAAGTGGCGGCGCCCAATGTTCGATCGCTAATGTTTGAAGAACATCAGGGTTCATTCTTGGTTGGCTATCTGGCGGCCATGAAATCAAAAACAAAAAAGGTAGGATTTGTTGGCGGAATGGACATCCCTCTGATTCGCCGATTTGCCATGGGATTCGCTGCCGGAGTGAAATACTACGATAAATCTTATGGGACTTTAGAAAACTACATTGGAATTACGTCTGACTCTTGGAATAATCCAGCAAAGGCAAAAGAACTTGCTCTGAATCAATTTCAGCAGGGTGCAGATATTATTTTTGTCGCCGCTGGTGCATCCAATTCAGGAGTTTTCGACGCCGCTGAAGAGAAAAAACTTTTTGCAATCGGGGTCGATAGCAATCAGAACTGGATGAAGCCAGGCTTTATTTTAACATCGATGCTGAAGCGTGTGGATAAAGCTGTTTATTCTACCATTGAAGATTTGAAAAATTCGAAATTTAGTTCTGGCATTGTTCGCTATGGCCTTAAAGACAAAGGGATCGACTATGCGATAGACAAGTTCAACGAAAAACTTGTAACCCCAGCTGACATTAAAAAATTGGACATTATCAAGGCCGATATTATTGCCCAAAAAATTTCTGTTCCTGATTTTTATTTACAAAAAAAGAAATAGTAAAATCGGGGTTTAACCTCATATCAATGGGGTTTTAAAAAGGTCCAAATGAGTACGACTGCTGAAATAGAATTCTCAAATGTGGGAAAACAATTTGGATCTTTTTGGGCGAATCAAGGCGTCTCTTTTTCTATTCAAAAAAATTCTATTCATGCCATAATCGGTGAAAATGGCGCCGGCAAATCAACAATTATGAAAATCTTGTTTGGCCTTTACCCTGCCGACCAAGGTTTTATCAAGCTAAACGGCCTAGACGTTAATTTTCAATCGCCGATAGATGCTATGAAATTCCAAATTGGAATGGTTCATCAGCATTTTATGTTAAGCCCAGCCCACACTGCTTTGGAAAATATTTTACTAGTGGATACAAAGCAACGGCCATTAGAGGCCTATTTCAAAAAAGAAAAAATCGAAAAAATAAAATCAACGGCCCGCTTATATAAATTTGAAATTCCTTGGGACACGCCAGTTAAATATTTGGGTGTTAGCGTGCAGCAGAAAATTGAAATATTGAAACTACTATGTCTGGACAATCAAATTCTTATTTTCGACGAACCAACGGCCGTTTTGACTCCAAATGAAATTGATGAACTTTTGTTGCAGCTTGTGGAACTAAAAAAACAAGGCAAAACGGTTATTCTAATTACTCACAAGCTAAAAGAAGTAAAACGAATCTCCGACCAGGTAACCATTTTCCGAAAAGGCCATGCCGTGGGGACATACAATGCCCACGAGTTAAATGAAAAGGACATGGCAGAAAAAATGGTTGGCAAGCCCGTGTCCTTCGAAAAGCGATCTTTTGTTCGATATTCAGGGCAAAAGGAAGTTTTAAAGCTAGATCAGATTAATTTTAAAAACGAAGGCAAAGAATTAAATTATAATTTTAGCTTGCAGCAAGGTGAAATTGTTGGAATTGCTGGAATTGAAGGACATGGTCAGGAAAAATTAATTCCATTTATTTTGAACCCACACGATTTTACCTACACAGGTTCGATGTCAATCTTGGGACGCGATGGACAGTATTTGGGAAGCCAGGGCGCCCGCTCACTTTCTGTTGGCGTATTTCCAGAAGATAGGCTTAGGCTAGGTGCACTGCCGGAAATGCCTGCCTACCAAAATTTCATTTTAGGTTATCAACGCAAAGCCAGCTGGAATTCTAAAGGAATTTTGAATTGGAAAAGCATAAAATCTTTGGCAGGACTTTCTTTCGAAAAATTCAAAGTAGAACCAAATAATCTTGAACTGGATTTCAAGGCCTTTTCCGGAGGAAACCAACAAAAAATAGTAGTGGCTCGTGAGCTTCAACACAATCCAGATATTATAATCGCTGCCCATCCCACACGTGGGGTGGACATTGGCGCCATTGAATTGATTCATGAACAACTCATTCAAGCACAAGAAAATGGAAAATCAGTTCTACTCATTTCAAGCGAGCTTGATGAGTTAACAAAACTATCTGATCGTATTTTAGTTATAAGAAATGGAGCTATTGTAAAAGAATTCAAACGCTCGGCATTCGATGAAAAAGAAATTGGCTGCTGGATGCTGGGTGTTTTGAAATGAAATCATTTTTTGGATTCTTCATCGGTTTATTTTGCGCGTTGCTTTTGGTCTGCGTTGCTGGCGAAAACCCACTTCATATTTTAGAGATTTTAGTAAAAAGCAGTTTTGGCAGCCGATATGACTTTGGCTTGACCTTATTTTATATGACTTCGCTTGTATTTACTGGACTTTCTGTTTCAGTGGCCTTTAAGACCGGATTGTTTAATATCGGCGCTGAAGGTCAACTGAATTTCAGCGCTATAATTATGGTTTTATTTGCAACCAACTTTAGTTCACTCCCCTTTCCCGTAAGCCTTTTCACAATTGTAGCAGTCGGTATGTCAGCCGGAGCCCTCTGGGGCGCGATTCCAGGATTGCTCAAAGCCTATCGAGGAAGCCATGAAGTAATTGTAACTATGATGATGAATTTTATTTCGGCTGGAATTTCTAGTTATTTTATTTCTCAATATCTTCAAAATCCAGACTCTCAGAATCCCGAGAGTTCAGTTATTTCAGACAACTTTAGAACCCACTCTTTTGATTTTTTGAACCATATGTTTCCTGAATCACCAATTAACATTTTTTTTATATTTTCAATTCTTGCAGCACTTTTAATATATTGGTTTTTTAAAAAATCAGTGCTGGGTTACGAAATGATTGCAGTTGGTCAAAACCCGGACGCCGCTGAACGCGCGGCCATATCGTCACGAAAGTTTTTAGTAGTTAGCTTAACCCTTTCGGGCTTACTTGCCAGTGGCGCCGGACTGAATGAAGTCGTCGGAAACAGTGGTCAATACAAAATCGGATTTTCCCCCGAATTTGGATTTATGGGAATTGCAGTGGCTTTAATGTCGAATAATAATCCTATCGGTATTATTGCTAGCGCCTTTGTTTTGGCAGTGTTTCATAAGGGTGCAAGTGACTTAGATATAGAAACAGAAACTATCACCAAAGACTTTTCAAAAATTATTCAAGCCATGGTTCTATTTGGTGTCGGACTACAATACTACTTAAATCGTTACGGAGTCGGATTTTCGCTGCGCAATCGTTTGAAAATTTGGACTCAAAGAGGAACTGGTAAGTGAACGATATTGATTTATTTTCATTAAGTTTTTTATTAAGTGCACTTCGAGTATCAACTCCCTTGATTTTTGCGGCACAGGCCGGATTGCTTAGTGAAAAATCTGGTGTTGTCCAAATAGCCCTTGAAGGCTTTATGCTGGCGGGGGCGTTTTCTGGGGCGGTTTTTGCGCACTATTCCCATTCATCCTATTTTGGCTTCGGAATGGCGTTTGTGTGCGGATCGATTTTAAGTCTGTTATTTAGTTTACTTGTAGTAAAATTGAAAACAGATGCCATCGTGGCCGGAACAGGATTTAATTTTTTAATGGCTGGTCTTATTCCATTTATAACCAAATTTATTTTTAACTCAACGGGGTCGACACCGGTTATTCCAATTGAACAACGCCTATCTTACGAGGTTACCTTAGCTTCGATATTTTTAGTTATTTCTCTCTATTTTCTGCTAGCAAAAACACGCCTGGGCTATTGGATTCAATTTGCCGGAGAATACCCCGAAGGTTTAACCGCCTGTGGAGTTTCTGTCGACCGCGTTCGGTGGGTCAGTGTATTTTTCTGTGGTGGATTGGCTGCTATGGGCGGCGCAAGCTTGTCTTTATTTTTGTCCTCTAGCTATTCTCCGATGATGACCGGGGGACGAGGGTTTATCGCCCTAAGCGCTTTGATTTTGGGAAAATGGCGACCTCTACCTACTTTGTTTGGATGCCTGGTATTTGGTGTTTTTGATGCTCTCCAGATTCGGCTTCAAGGGGCGCAAATCAATGGCTTTACGATTCCAGTTCAATGGATTCAAATTTTGCCTTATCTTTTAACTATCATTTTATTGGCCGGTTTTTTTGGTCGTAGCCAAGCTCCCGCTTTTTTAGGGCGGCGATAAGTTCAACTAAAGATTTAATGCCTGACAGCTCGTTGATTCGCGCAACAGCAAATACAGTTTTGAAAAATCGCTGGGAGAAAACGTCGAATAGGCCTGGTTGACCAATGAACCCGAGCATGACAAATGCGAGATCGCATTTTCACACGATAACAAATTACCGGTGTTATATTGAAATGTCCCACCGTTATAGGCCGAATATAAATCTTGCATCGTTGCGTATGGGGGATTCAACCTTAGCTCATCCGTAAATCCAGAGGCAGATGCAATGTTCATTTCACAATCAACCGTGTTAGCTATGAAACGACAATCTTTGATTCGCCCGCAGAGGTCAGCAACTAGACGATTCGGCGATCTTGCCGGAGGATTTGGGAAATCAGGGGCCGTCCCAAAATTTGGATCTGATTGCGTATCAGGATTTCCAGTATTGGTTCCTGGAAGTTTGCTACAAGCAGTTAGTAAACAGCCAAGTATGAAAATTGCCAAATATTTCATCGTTTTTCCTTTCGACGAGAAAGGGGAAATACCTGGAAATTGAATTGGTAAATTTCGTCGCGATCTTGATCGGATTCTGAAATCTGCATTAGCTGAGATCTGAAATCCACAATCATCTGTTTCACTTTTTTAAAATTGTTTTCAGACAAACCAATCGTAACACTAGATACTTCTCTTTGCTGGGAAGGAAACCGATCCAGTGACTCGGCCCCTAGCTGCATCATTTTTTTATGATAGGCTATCACTCCATAATTGGAAACATTTTCACCAGTTTGGATGCTTTGCTCGTGAACTTCAAACCGTAGATCATTCTTTTTAACGAGACCCAAGCGTCCCAATAGAGTCAAGGCATTGCTTACATCGTCCGTGCTTACCGTAGGAGTTATTATATTGGAGATGTCTTGGGCTGAATAACTTTGGTTGGCAAGAGTAAGCATCTCTCTGATCGGAATGTGGTACCATTGAGAATAATATTCAAATTGATCTCGGCTCAATGGGAATTCGTTTTTAAATGCAGTTTGCGAGATGATTTCATTGGCATAGTGTTCTTTTTCAGAAGGTGTTTTTGCTTTATTAAATGAAATAAGACTTCTAAAATATTTTGCTTCCGGCTTGGTTAATTCGAAAAGTGCGGCCATTTTTTCAATGCTATCACCCGACAAATGTCTTTTTTTTGAAATTACCAAATGGATAAAATTGGGTGACGTAAACCCCGCTTTGGATGCAAGCCACCGAAACGAGGCATTTAGTTTCCGCTCTTTTCTTTCTTTAATTTTGTCAGTCAAAAAATCTCTATAGTCTTTATAACTGAATAGATTTACTTGGCTCTTAATTTTTCTCATTCCCATATAGTCTAGTCAATATCGGCCAAATTGTATACTAACAATAGTCTATTTTTTTATATAAAATTAATTTGTCACATAATATCAATTATTTACATAGTTTTATGTATACCAATTGAATACGATAATTTGATACACTCTATGTTTTTCGCTCACGGACCATTGTTTAAAAGACGATACTGGCTGTAAACAGGAGAAACAAATATGAAAGCAATCTTTCGAATTGGAATTTTTTTAGTCGCATCGGCACATCTTGGATGTAATCAGCTAAAAAATATTTCAGATCCCCAGCCCGAGCCTCCAGTGATCGAACCACCAGTCTCAGAATTTACAAGCACAATCAAAAAATTTTCTAGCTGTGATGAGCTAAAAACGTTTACCTCACTCGTGGCCCCAAAAAGTTTCATTCAATCAAATTTAGCGGCGATTCCCGCAATGCAAATTCCACCGACATACGACAACCAGTCAGAAAGAATAGATGAAGGCGATCGAGTCCAAAAAAATAGCCAGTTTCTATTTGTGCTGAGAGACGAAACTCTAGAAATACTCAAGCGTGATACGTTAAAGTTTTTTAAAAAAATTACTATGCCAAATGCGAGACGATCCCTTTTATTTGTGACGGAAAATTTTGTATTTGTCATAAGTGATGTAGGTTACAATCGGACGAGACTTCTCGTCCTCAATACAATTAATTTTAATATTGAAAATCAATTGGATATCGCAGGCATTTATCAGGAAGTTCGCAGCTACAATGGGCATTTGATTCTTTTCACAGCAGACTATGAGATAAGTGCAATCTTGAATTCTACAAATGTACTGACGCCTGAATGCCAAAATATTTATTATCCACAAACCAATTCTGCAAATACTATTACAACTTCTATTTACAGTTTTTCCCTAAATGCCCCCCATGAAAGACCGATTATAACTGGCTTACTAGGCACGAGCAGCATTACCTATATGACCGAGAATGGAATCTATTTACTTTCGAACTCTGTCGACACCTCAACGGCTTATCTAAGAAAAATTTCTTGGAATGAAAAAGAAATAACTCTTTCTGCCGTTTCATCCTACCCTGGGTCCGTAAAAGACCGATGGTCGGTAAATGAAGTGCGCCATTCAAACAGATTAACTCTTACAAT
Source organism: Pseudobdellovibrionaceae bacterium (assembly GCA_043757515.1). Lineage (GTDB taxonomy): Bacteria > Bdellovibrionota > Bdellovibrionia > Bdellovibrionales > Bdellovibrionaceae > UBA2316. The sequence continues at coordinate 15,517 of JAYVPD010000275.1, read as the reverse complement.
GGCCACAACATTAAATGTATACAGTTCCCCGCCTGGCCAACTGCCTGGCGCGCCAACCGAACAATTTGGAAAAACTCATCGCCTAGTTTCTTTTGAAGAGGCTCAAGGGCAGTTTTCAATTGTTTCTGAATCGAAAGACTTTGGAAATTCCCATTTGATTGAATCCGTTCGATTTGTTAACGATCTGGCCTATGTAATGACCTCGAGCAAGACGAATCCATTGCTTATTTTTTACATAGGAGAATCAACCCCAATAGAACAACTTGGGCAACTTATGGTGCCAGGAATTTCTTCGCAGCTAAGGCCACTTTCACCAAATGATTTATTGGGGTTTGGAGTCGGGGATACCTCTCAACTACAGCTTTCACTTTTTGATGTGACCAATAGCTTTGCGCCAACGCTTACAAACACATTCACTTTCGGCCCTCACGGCATGGATTCAGAAGCCACTCATAATTCACATTCACTTATGTATGATTCAGGAACTGGCACAATTGCATTTCCGGCGCCCGAGCAATCCTATTTGATTGATCCGAACCCTTCATTGTTAAGACCTGAATCAAAATCTATGGGCGCTTACGTTTTCCATTATCAAAGCGGATCCATTACTCAAATTGGCAGAATATCTCATTTTAAATGGGGACGTAGTTCCTACGGTAACCCGTTGAGGAATAATATTTCGCGACTACTAGTGATTGATGGCCGACTGATCAGCGTGTCTGATCTTGGGGTAATGGCCCACAATCCAAGAACGCTTGAGGTGACCAGCGAACAGCCGTTTTAAATTAACTCCAGTTAAGGCTGACTTAATCTTAGATGGCCCTATTTAGAATTGGCCTTTCAGGATAGTGTTAGTGGCACTTTCTTAATTGAGTTTTCGATTTTCGAGTACTAAGACTTCACTTATTGAGGTGCCTATGAAAATGTTCAAATATTTTAATTTTGTACTAATTTTTTTCGTAATTATCGCTGCTGAAAATGGGTTGGCCTGGGGCGGCCGTGGTCACCATACGATATGTTCCGCGGCACCTCACCTGGTAAAAGATGAATCCCTGAAAACATTTTTAAAATTTCGGCCCCATACAATGGGTCATCTTTGCAATATTCCTGATATTTATTGGAAATCGCTAGGGCCTGACGTCAATGACATCGGAAGCCCATCCCACTATGTAGATCCTGAAGTTATTGGATTAAAAATAAATGAGATTCCATTAGATTACAAAGCGATCACTGACAAATACACTGGTTCCGACAACCTTTACAAAAAATCGGGAAAATTATTTTCGATTCCAAAGGAATTTGGCTCTTTGTGGTGGCGAGCTGATCAGTTTTATCGATTGGCTTCTGGCTTAAAAAGTTCGTTTACATCTGTCGAACTACCAAAAAACTTTAAAGAAGAACAAGATGAAAAACTTCCCTATAACTTAGCCGTGTTCAATATGATCACCTATATGGGTTTAATGGGACATTTTGTTGGCGATGCTTCGCAGCCATTTCATTCGACCACTAACCATGATGGTTACGGTACAGGGCATGGTGGGATTCATTCGTACTATGAAGAACAAGTCGTAACTAATTTCGGACCTGATTTTGAAAAATTAATAATCGATAAAGCTAAAACCATTAAGGACCCAAAACTTGTGACAGGCACACCCCTTGAAATCATGCGGCACTTGACCCAACTATCTGGCGACGATCGAGAAAAAGTTTTTAAGCAAGATCCCATTTTAAAGCCTTCAGAACTCAAAGATGACAAGGGGATGGAAATTCGAACCCCCGCCCAGCGAAGCCCCATAGAGGCAGGATTTCCAAAACTTAAAAATCTAATCGTACTGCACATGGCCCGGTCAGCCATTGTCCTGGCCCACTTTTGGGACGAGGCCTATCAAAATTCAGGCTCACCAACACTAAAACCATACAAAAGCTTCCGCTATCCCCACACACCCGAATTTATACCACCAGACTACATAGTTCAGACAGCAGAGGAAAAAAAGTAAACCTTGAAACAATTGAAGATAGCCGTTCTCACCTTACTCTGCCTAATCGGAGGATACGGATTCTCAAAAACGAATCCAAACGATCCCCTAGTCACATTCTTTTTTACATTAGGCCTACTAGGCATAATGATGAGCGCCGTCCGCAACTCAAAATCGGAATAATAATTACGAAACTTCAGCATATTGTACTTTTACTAAAAACACTTCCAGCGCCAAGAGGCAAACAATGTGCACCTGGCTTCCCAATTAGTCCAAGCAGTCGCCACAAATAAAAAAAGGGCTGAATAAATCAGCCCTTCCCATCAGTCTTGAAAATAATTTCAGACTAAAATTAGAACATGTAAGTCATGCCAACATTTGACAAGAAACCCGCAGCATCAGAACCCAATTTACCAGAGTTACCAGTAGTAGCAGCCAATGATCCGTCAACTAGGAACTTACCAAGCTTAAGACCAACACCAGCAGCAGTTACTGTATTGTCGTACATAGTTGAATCAGTAGTTGCTGTTCCAGAAGCAGGAGTTACTTTGTTAGAAGCAAGTAATACATTTTGAGTTACAGACGCACGTAATACCATCCAGCTAGTAGCATCCGCTTCGATACCGATAATTACAGGAAGTGCAGTTGTTTCTGTCTTAGCGCCATCTTTGATTTTGCTAGTAGAAGACATATAAGCAACGCCGTAAAAGAAATCTGCGCCATCTTTTTTATGAGAGTTAACTACACCGATTTTTAAATCGGTGTTATCAACTTCAGAATTAGTAGTTCCTGCAGCGATGTTTGTAGACTTTGCGCCGTACATTGCGTAGCTACCGTAAAAGTACATAGTATCCATTGTGTAACCACCGCTAAGTGATACTGGAGACTTTTGTGCATATTTAGTAGTGTTGGCTTGAGTCGCTTCACCAGTTAAACCAAGACCCAACTGAACATCCCATCCAGCGTTGCTAGTTACAGACGCATTCAAACCCATAGAAGTAGATTTGCTTTGAGCTACCTTGTCTTCAGCTGAAGAGTAGTTCAATCCAAGACCCCACATCATTTCACCCATTTTGCTAGCATAGTATAGGTTTAATGGATTTTGTAATTTTGGTGTTGAACCAACTAAAGCTAAAGAAGAAGTAGCTAAGCTAGCTTTGTTACCAACATATGCGCCAAGTGCAGCGTTTTCACCCATCTTGCGAACGAAACCACCTTCTGCGTTAGGAGGTGTATCATTTGCACCAGCATTCGCTGACAATTCCATTGCCGCAAATTCACCGTGAGCCATAGCTTGATCTGGCTTAGACGTAACTACGTTACGAGTATCGTTTAAATGAGCAGAACCTTGCAGAGCACCTAATCTTGCCTTAGAGGCAAAAGCTGAAGTTGCAACTAAAGCAACAGCAACTACAATCGTAAATTTATTCATAATAATTCCTTCCTTGCAGACGATGTCTGCTCGTTAATTTGGTTACTTTAACCATTCTTTAAACTCGATACTGTAATCGTAATAAGAGTTGTAGATGAGATCAATCTAAAAAAAATTGAGTAAATCTAGTGAATGTGAAAATCAGAATGTTGTAAATTAGCACCACTCATTGGAATGCTTTCAAAATGAACATTTGATTTTGAAAATATGAAATTGAATTCGACCTTCGACTAAATCTCGAAAGTACTGCCAACATTGAGGTACAAAGTTTTTTATTTAATAATTTCTAAATTATTTTTCTTACTAGACCAGCAGAAAATTAAAACTACTAGTCATCGGATTTAAGAAAAAAACTGCCTTTTCAAAACATAGTGCGGCGCATATAAATGGTCTAGGGAACCCTATCTATTGCCTGATTTTCAACACATAGCGGGCTTTTAGTTTGCGAGGATAGTTGCAAAATCTTTGACGGACTAAACACTATTTTTAGTGGATCTTTAAATAATCGAGCTTGAGCACTACCCTCTAAAAAGAGTTTCAAACTGCTAAACGGATTTTGCCAGACGATCGAGTTGTGCCCAAAATTCATTTGCCCCTTATAGATACTAAGCAAACAGTTTTTCAATTCAACTTCGTCATTAACTGGTTCGCAGGAAATAGGTCTATCAAACCGAATTAAAAGGTATTTTCTAATTCGTATTTCCCAATCTAAAATTAGGATGTTTTCGTTGAAATAGGGTGTTGAAAAAACAATATGAATCCTGCGCCGATCCAAAACAAGTCCGCACACTTCGATTCCGCATTCGCCAACAAGCTCAGAGATGGCGCCCAGCGCCGCATTCCAGAGCTGATCATCCGTAGTTTCGGCTATCGCGCCGACGCGAATCCGACTTTGGAAATGAAAATACTTTCGGTGTTTATTTAAATGTGTCTCAGCCATTTCCCTATTTGACTTTGCAAAGTCCGAACCTCAAACTCGGGACATGGTAAAAAAGAAGTTTCTAAAAGGAATAATCAAACGTAACCCTGATGGGTTCGGGTTTCTTATTCCAGATACAAAAGATCATCAAGATGTGTACATTCCTCGGCATGCGATGGATGGAGTCATGACTAATGATTATGTTTTAGTGGATGTTTATCCAGAATCAGGCTCGCAAAAATTTCGCGGCGACATTGTGGAAATACTCAAGCGCGCCACGGTCACAGTGGTAGGTAAATACAAACAAATTACAAAGAGTTACGGCATAGTAAAAGACGAGTCTAATGCCTGGGGCAGCGATTTAGTGATTGAAACCAAAAACTCGCTCGATTGCAAGACCGGCGATTTGGTCGCCGCACAGATTACTCAGTATCCGGAAAAAGGCAAAGAACTCATTGGCAAAGTGACCGAAGTTATTGGCGATATTGAAGACCCGCTAAATGACATAAAACGGGTGGCCTTAAATCAACAGATCACGATGAATTTTCCAGAGGACGTTTTAAAAGAGGCGAAAAAAATAAAATCAGAACCCAATGAAAAAGATTTCAAAGGGCGCAAAGACATCCGAAACCTGAATTTGATCACAATTGATGGTCGAACGGCCAAAGATTTTGATGATGCCGTTTACACAGAACAAATTTCAACAGGATTTCGTTTAATAGTAGCGATCGCCGACGTCAGTCACTATGTGCGGGATAACACCGCTATCGATGATGAAGCGTATTCCCGCGGGACAAGTATCTATTTTCCAAATTTTGTAATTCCCATGTTGCCTGAAGTTCTAAGCAACGGACTATGTTCGCTGAATCCTCATGTGCCCAGACTGTGTATGGTTGCGGAAATGTATTTTGATTTCGCCGGTACCAAACAAGAAAGCCGTTTCTATGAAGCAGTAATGGAATCAAAAGCCCGCGTAACTTATGGTGAAGCGCAAGAAGTCATCGAAGGGCATGTGCCCGAAAACTTTGAGCACGTAAAAGAAAATATATTAAAATGTGGCGAATTAGCGAAAGTATTAATGGCTAAACGATTTCGTGAAGGCTCACTCGATTTAGAAATTCCAGAAACAACATTGGAAATAGACGCTTCAGGCGTTCCCGTTGATGTTATTCGATCCGAGCGTCTCTTTGCCCATCGATTGATCGAAGAGCTCATGCTTGCCGCCAACGTGGCTGTTGCTGAGTTTTTAAGCCATTCGAACGCGGCCGCAGTATACCGTATCCACGAAAGCCCGAACGAAATGTCGATAAAAATGCTTGAGCGATATTTGCATAATTTCGGCGGAAAAGTTAAATTGAACGAAGGTAAATTACAAAAACGCTTAACCAGAGCATTGCAGGAGTTTTCTGGAAAGCCAGAAGCGCATGTTTTGAATATCTTGACCTTACGCTCGATGAATCAAGCCAAATATTCAGTAACTAATCTGGGCCATTTTGGACTTGGTTTTGACAACTACACTCATTTTACGTCGCCCATTCGTCGCTACCCCGACTTAATTGTTCATCGCTTGTTAAAGAGCCAAATAATTAAAGGACGTAAATATTCGGATTTGGATGAAGAAGAGCTCGCCACGGCAGCGACTTGGTTGTCTAGCTGCGAGCAAAAATCTGCCAAAGCCGAGCGACAAATTACGTCGATTAAAAAAGCCCGCTTCATGGAAAAGTTTCTTGGAGATGAATTTGAAGGAATGATCAGTTCGGTTGTTAGATTTGGCGTTTTCGTATTGCTTCGGGAATATGAAATTGATGGACTGGTCAAAATTGATGAGTTGTCATCGCAGAGACTTGAGTTTGATGAAAATACTTTAAGTTTATTTAACAAGAAAACGGGTTTGCGCTTTACGATTGGTGATGCAATAAAAATTAAAGTCGTAGCTACGGATCCAGAATTGGGACAAATCAATTTCATGCCTCTGGAACTGGTCGCCAAACGCGAACAGCAAAACATGGATCAAATAAAACAAGATTCACGTCGAAATCCTCAGGGTAAACCAAATGAAACTCCGCCTCAAAATCAAAAACAAACGAATGGCCGTAAAAACTTTAAGAAAAAACGTGGCGGGTCTTTTGCCGAGAGAATGTTTAATAAGAATAAAGGCAAGATAGGGTTTGTCTCTCAAAGCGGCGGCGCCGGTGGTGGTTCTGGAAAGAATCGTAATCAGCAGGGAAATAAAAAAGATGCCGATGCTGGGGCTCCTCAAAAAAATTCACCGAATTCACTTCAAAATCGACTTCAGGGGCGAGGCCGTTTTAACCAACAAGTTCCAGAAAGAAATCGAAACCGTGAAATTGAAAACGAACCAGAACAGGAACGCGCATCCACGCGTTTTAATCCCGAGCCCAAACCACTGGCCAGCAAGGCTGTCAGCGGTGGAATTGAGTACAAAATTCAAACAACCAGGCGACATTCCATTTTGGATAAACTAGACCAAGCCATTCAATCGCGCGAACGAAACGAGTCCTTCAGTTCTGGAAGTGGTTTTAACAGACAAGAAAAGCAGACGGCTGAAGAACCTCAGCAACAGCGAAGTTTCAAGAACAAGGAGAAAAACAGTGGCTCTGGGGCTAAGACTGAACCCTCTAGGAAAAACACTAAAAAACGCAGCCAGATTAAGAACCATCGTCGGAGTGTTCGCTAAACACGGTTTTTATAAAATCGCTGAACAAATTAATTTAGGCCAATATCTGATCGAACGCTGGATCACGTCTGACTACGAAAACTTTTCAACGCCAGAACGTATTCGTATGTCGTTTGAAGAGCTGGGCCCTACATTCGTGAAGCTCGGACAGCTGCTGGCCACTCGACCTGACCTGGTTCCTGAAGACTATGTGATTGAATTTTCAAAACTTCATGCCAGTGTGCAACCGTTGCCTTTTGAAACTATTCAAGCCGTTCTAAAACATGAAATTGGCGCGCAATTGGATTTGTTTGAAAATATTGACCCCAGCCCTATTGGCGCGGCCAGCATTGCACAAGTGCATCAGGCTCGATTGAAAACTGGCGAAAACGTTGTTTTAAAAATTCAACGACCGGGAATTATTGAAATTATAAACGATGATCTTGGTGTCTTATATTTTCTGGCTGATCTTTTAATTAAATACATACCAGAATCTAGAGCTTTCAATCCTAAATCAATTGTAGATGAATACTTTAAAACCCTGGAATTAGAGACTAATTTTATTGTCGAATCTAATAACATCAGACGATTTACTGCCAATTTTCAAAAACAGCCGGATATTATTATTCCCAAAGTTTTTCACAATCTGACTACCGAGCGTGTGCTTGTGATGGAAAAACTAAAAGGAATTCCCCTTTCTGATGAAAGCGCCTTAAATCAAAATGATGTAGACGCCCATGAAATTATTAAAAAAGGCCTTCGTGCCTATTTAAAAATGGTTTTTTTTGATGGTCTTTTTCATGGCGATTTGCATGCAGGAAATTTCTTTATTTTTCCACACAACTCGATTGGTCTAATTGATTTCGGAGTTGTAGGACGCCTGAATTCAAAAACGCAGTCATCGATTGCTAATATGCTTTATGCCTTGTCAAAAGAAGACTATGAACGCTTGGCCTACGAATACGTAGATTTAGCTCCCTTTACAGATCAAGTTAATATTGATTTATTTGCCAAAGAGCTGCGTGAACTCATCGCCCCTTACTATGGCTTGACTCTTAAAAATGTGAATTTGGGTAAACTTTTAATGTCCTCTGCCAGTATTGCTTCTAAAAATAAACTTGTGGTCCCGTCCGAACTGATGATGTTTTTTAAGTCGATCGTTTCAATAGAAGGTATGGGCCGAAAAATTCTAAAGGAATTTGATTTTCTACAGTATTCTATAGAATTTGCCAGCGAGTTGATTCAGCACCAGCTTAGCCCTGAAAAGATTGCCCACGATCTGGGGCAAATGGCGCGTGAGTCAAAAAATTTTCTTAACAACTTGCCTCGGCAGCTGCATTTTTTAATTAAAAAGCTGAACAGTCCCGAGCACCATTTTAAGTTTCAATTTGTCGAACTACAAGATCTTAAAAAATCTTTTGAAACCTCGTTTAACCTCTTATTTTTGGGTATTATCACAGCGTCCCTCATATTGAGCGCCTCTATTATATTCGCATCGAAGCCTCAAGGCGATCTTATTATTGGCCTGCCCACTTTGAGCTTTATACTTTTCGTACTGGCCGCGGCCTTGGGACTATTGGGTTTTTACAATTATATCAAAAAACCCTAGTCATCGACTATAAGGTCTGTATAACCTAAAGTGAGGTCGACGCTTATGCCCCATCGTTATCACAATGGAATATTAGTACATGAAAATCATCGCGTTCCTAAACCGATGGCTGACCTATGTTCGCTGATTGGTGATTTTATTGTTTATTGGGGCTTTAAAAAAGTTCATGGTCAAATTTGGACAACGATATTTTTATCTCGCGAACCGATCGATGCTACGACGTTGGTAAAACGACTGCGAGTGTCTAAAGCGCTAGTCAGCCTGGCCATAAAAGATCTTTTGAAATACGAAGTGATTCAGGTTGCTGGAAAAGGCGCTCGCCGGCGTACCTTATATAAATCCCATCCGGACTTAATTCAAGTCATCACGAAAGTCTTAATCACTCGTGAATCAAAATTGTTGGAAAAAATTCGTATAAAACAGGCGGAATTGGTCGAATTACTTTCTTGCTCAAACGAAAATCTTGATATTTGTCCCGAGCAGATGTCCGAGCTCGGGGACATGGTTTCTTCGGCGCAAGATTTATTAGGCTGCCTTGTATCCACAGGTTTAACTAGCGTTTTAAAATAAATTCTATTTAAATAGAAATCATGATCAAACCAACTTTTATTCAAATTTTTTCTCGGCTATTTTTTTCTGTAACCGTTCTGGCGCAATTAGTTTTTGCATCTCCGGTAAGTGAACTCATTACAGAACTAAAAGCCCAAGACAGCGTAGTAGTTCAAAAAGCGATTGTAAAACTTGGAGTGCTGGGGCCACAGGCAAGCTCAGCGGTAACAGAATTGGTCGAACTTTTTAAAAAAGGGGTGCCCCCCCGTTGTTATAAACGCGAATGCGTCGGAATTGATCTCAGACCACAAATTATTGATACTTTTATAAAAATTGGTCCAAAAGCCGTTTTAGGTTTGCCTTTGATGCTCGAGATTGTTCAAAAAAACTATGATAACAAAAACAATGATGACCTATGTAAGCTTGCACTCAAGGCCATCGCAGTCATTGGTAGAGAACCAGTAGAAAAAAACACCGTAAAAATTCTTGCTGATTTTTTAAAAGGAAAAGACGGGACTTTTGCCCATGAACTGGTTTTAGAGGCTATCAAAACTATCGGGGCATTTGATAAATCAGGTCAGTTAGCGGTGCCTGTTTTAATTTCATTTACCAAAAATACTTTTTCTGATTTACAGACGCAGGCATTGCGCGGACTTATTCAAATTGATTTGAATCGACTAGAAATCATTGAGGTTTTGACGGCAAAAATTAACACCGCGGAAGGGTGTTGCTCGAAGCACATTGTTGAAATCAGCATTCCGTATTTTAAATCCATTGCCAAATGGACTCCGAAGGAATTGGATCTCATAGATAGATCTCTTTTCACCCTTTTAAAAACAGGGGAAAAAAATGGGCAGATTGTCAATGAAGCGCCCTATTTAACTGCTTACAGAAACATCTTCACAAATCAACCGTCTGGAATTCGTGATTCTACAATTGAAGCCATGGCGAATACGTTTGCTAAACTTCCTTCAACCGGAAACTCAAGCGGCATCATGGATTTAATCCAACTTGCCATCGTACTTAAATCACGCGCCCAACCAATGATACCAGCACTTCAATCTAAAATTGCCGACTCGTTTTTTTCGACACCTGGCTACCGTTCAGCTGCCATTCATGCCGTTGAAATGATTGATCCAATTCAGAAAGCTCAAGTTATTCAAGCCTGTCGTCGCTACATGGATGCATCGATTTGCCAATAGTCCTATTCCTAGGACATTTTATTTTTATAATCTATAACTAGACAGTTTTATTCTGACTAGCTTAGTAATTTTAATGCTAACTGATTTATTTGATTTGCTTGTCCTAAAACGGCTGTACCCGCTTGCATCAAGATGTTGTTTCGAACCATCTCTGAACTTTCTGCTGCTACATCCGCATCTCTGATTCGGGAATTAGCTGCCGACATATTTTCGTCGTATACTAGCAAATTGTTAGATGTGGATTGAAGTCTGTTCTGCATGGCGCCGAAATTAGCACGAATCGCATTAACAGATACCAGTGCACTGTCGAGGCTGCTTAAACTTAACTGCGCGCCTTCCTTCGTACCGACAGTTTCTGCGACGATACCTAAGGCTTCCAGCGTGGAGTTAGCGGCACCAGAATTAAAAGAAATTCGATCTTTGAAAGGATCGTTGTTAACACCAACTTGGATGTCGATGACTCCGCCAGTTCCGTTGAGCAAATCGTACCCATTGTACTGAGTGCCTTCGGTAACTCGTTGTACCTCGGACTTTAGCTGCTGATATTCAACATCTAAAAATTTTCGTTCTGTGTCTCCGATAGTGTCTGATGCGGATTGGACGCCTAGTTCGCGAAGTCGAATGAGCATATTAGATACTTCATTCAAGCTTCCCTCGGCGATTTGCACCAAAGATATGCCGTCATTCGTGTTTCTGTTGGCTTGTCGTAATCCTCGAATTTGAGCTTTCAAATTTTCTGAGATTGCGAGCCCAGCAGCATCGTCTGAGGCCTGATTAATTCTTTGACCGGAAGCCAAGCGAGCCATCGACTTGCCTTGATTTAATCCAGTCATATACAAATTCTTTTGCGCATTGAGTGCGGCAACATTTGTATTAATACGTAAACCCATATAATCCTCCTTGTATTCTTTTAATCCTCCTTGATATTTGCCATCCATTGGCTACAAGAACGTTCTGTTCTTATTTGATACGTATTAGTTCGGAACGATTTTGAACAACTATAGTCCAGATTTTAAATACTTTGTGCATTGCCAACCGTCTTAGAATGAGACAGGTGTCTCTTTCAAACCCATTTTAGGAGCACTCAAGTGCTTTAATTTGCTAGGGAACTGGCTTTCATTTCGCATTTAAAGGATTCATGGGAAACAAATGATCGACAATTCGAAATTAAAATTTAATCTCCCGAATTCTATGAAAATAGATTTAATTTTGTCTTTTATTATTATTTTTTTATCTCTAAATGGTGCCTTCGGAACGGCAGCAGAGACCTGCAATAGTTTTTACCATGCTAAAATTTCAAACGTTCTAGCTTTTAATAGACAGAAAAAACAGCCAGTGGCGCCCCCTTTCTATGAACTGGATGCAGAAGCCTCTGTCGACATTCGATATGCAAGCTATCTTGTAGATACTATAAAACAAAATCCTCAAGCGAAATACCTTACCCAAAATAAATCTTGGCTTATTCATTCCGGCTATTCAACCTTGAAAAGCAATTTTAGATACCTTCAAGGTCAACCTACCGCGATAAGTAACGAGCGACTAGCGGAACTACAAATAAAGATATCTGAGTTAGATAACGTATTGATGGCCACGGAATTTTTTAAAGCCATTGAAAGTCTAGGTCACACACTTGTGCCTCTGCCCTCTGAGACTATGAAAAACCAGTTGCCAATAGATCCGTTTCTGGGTGTTTCTAGGTATAACAACGGCCATCTTAAAAGAGTGCCTTGGTTAAGATTGAAAAATACACTGGATAAAATCAATTCGGGTTTAGAGGAAGTAAAGCAAAAGTATTCGAATTTAAAATTTGACCTTGATGACCTTGCTGCAGATATTGAAGTCTTTTATGTTGAAATTTCTTCAGACGAGTTTAAACAAGAACAACAGCAATATTTAGTAAGCTGGCTTCCAGAAACTCGAGAGGCTGCTGAAGAAGTCAAACGTGCAATAATTAGATTTGAATCGCTTCGTGCGTATTTGTTTCCCAAAAAGGGTCGCGGGCTTCGAGTTATCTAATTTTTAGTTTTTACTGAATTAATTTCGAATTAAATGGTTTTTTCCATCGTGACTAAAGTCCCGCAGCGATTGCGTAAACCCCGTTCACAACATCTGCCATTTTTCTATAGTTCAGTGTGGCGGGCAAATCAGAGGCCTCGTGATAGTTTGGATTTCTCAAAAATGCAGTGTCTGTAATCATGACCGCAGGAAAGCCCAGTAGCCAGTATCGGGAGTGATCCGAGTAATCGACTCCTGGTACTTCTTTAGGAAGATTCGCAGATCGAATGGGCAAATCGGTCGCACTCATAAAAAGAGTTTTGATTTCCCGGACAACAGACCATTCCTGCGGTCTTCCCACTATAGAAATATAATTTCCTACTGATGGGTAAATAAAATCATAACCTGGCACAGGATAGTTCTGTGAGCCAGCTTCGTCTTTAAAATAGCCAATCATTTCAAGTGAAATCATAAGCTTGATCGAACGCCCCTGGTCTTTCATCAATTGCGCATGAATATGACTTCCCATATTTTGAGTTCGAAAGATGGGAGGCTCTTCCAAAGTGTAGGCTACTAATATTACTGGTCGCTGGAATCGATCGTTCATCGGAGCCAACATTCGGCCGAGTTCGATCAAAGCCGCCGTTCCGCTGGCATTGTCATCGGCTCCCGGTTTGTCATCACAAACATCGTAGTGAGCGCCTATCACCAATGCGTCGCCTTCAGACGGGCCAAGATGAGTAACAACATTATAAAATTTCTTGTTATAAACAGTGAATTCCTGCTTTTTTACAACCAAACCGGACTCTTCCCATTTGCTAGAAATATAGTCGGCGGCAATTTCAAGAGCCTCAGGATTTTTGAAATTTCGTGGAGGATCGGAAGCAGCCAGAATTTCAACATGATGACGTAAATTATATTCGTCTGCTTTTGGAATGCCTGAATCAGAATTTTTCTGAACAAAAAAGACTGGGTTTTTAGCCCATGTGATCGTCAAACCAATAACGATCACAATTAGGCCGTAAAATAAAAATCGTCTGCTCATTAATTAATTTTGACCTGCACAACCAACTGCGCCAAGACCATTCAGTAACTGATAATCTTGGTAATAAGACACATTCGCTGGAGCTTGCGCATAGACGGTCGGCAAATCTAATTTTTGCATACATTGAGTTGGCGCCTGCAATTGGTTCCAATTACTGACTGGTGCGTTTGGCATTTTTTTAGGATCCAGAGGAAACAAATACAATTGCGGTTCTCGTAAAGAGTAGGTTTCAGAATCACTTGCCTCTTTTCTTAAGAATACAGAAATGTGCGGAACAATTCCAAGTGTTTGATTGCTATTGCCCGATGGAGCGAAAAACAATCCACCTGTTGAGCATATAAGTAAGCTAGGTTGTCCCGACATTTGTCCACAACCCTGATAAGACCCCTTACCAAAACTAGTTTGACCAACAATGTAAGCGCGGTTGTAGTCTTTCAAAGCTCCGGCAATAATTTCAGATGCACTGGCCGAACCCGCGTTTATCAACACGCTCATAGGTTTAATTGTTGTTACAGTGGAATCCGTCTCAAGTTTTTCATAGGTAGATCCCAACTGGGCTCGTTTTTCAAAATAGGCGACGATTTTCTTATTTCCCAAAAACATACCACCGATACAGGCAGCTATATTAACTGCGCCGCCTGGATTGTTTCTTAGATCTAACAAATAGCCATCTACGTTTTGTTTTTCCCAACCTTGAACGACTACCGCAAATTCTTCGCAGATTTTTTCATACATAAAGTTAGTTAGTCGAATATAGGCATAGGTCTTTCCATTATAGTTAATACTCTCTGAACTGATAACAGGATTTACTATTTGAGACCGCGTAACAACGACATCAAACGATTTTTGATCTCGCTCGATAGTTAATTTTACTGTAGTACCAGCAGCCCCTTTTAGGTGAGTGGTAACGTCTTCATCTTTGATGTCTTTAATTAAACGACCATCAGCAGCCACAATCAGGTCGCCCACTTTAAGTCCAGCTTGAAGGGCGCCGCCACCTTTTACTACTCGTTTAACAAGTAAGCCCTGGGCAACTGGCATAAACTCAATTCCAATACCGACAAAGGAATCGCCGCTGTCTTGGTATTCAGATTCACGCTGCTTCAATGGAATAATTGAAGTGTGTGGGTCCCGAGCCGTTTCTATATATTTGCTGGCTGCAGCGACAAATGCCATCGGTTTTACAGTTTGTCCCGCCATCTTATTAATCGCACCCAGCATCAGTTCAAAGTCCTGATTGGGTGCTTTAAAATACTCTGCTGATGTTAGTAAAAATCGAGTGGTCAATTTAGCTCGTTCAGCAGCAAAAAATCCATAGGCCTCTTTTGCATTGCTGATTACCGGCGCTGGCACTTCGACTAGCGCTAACGTAGCGGCTTGGAATAAAGGCTTTTTGATCGTTACTTGAGCTACTGGAAACACTTCAATATTTTTTTTCAAAACTGCTGCAAACGTTTCAACTGCCAAAACGCATCCGTAGTATGCTTTTTGCGATTGAGAACACGACTGATAGTTGATTCCGCCTACTAACCATTTAAGATCGACGGTGACATCACTCCAAACATCGTCTTTGGCGCTGGCAATATTTTTATTTATTTTTGGGCTTACATCGCTCGCAGCCTGAAATCGAGTCAATGACTGCGACCGCATGGGCTGAGCTAAAGATAGTTGAGAAATAATAGATAGAACTAACAGTATAGAAATGCGAATCACGAAACCCCCTCGAATTGTGCCGCAGATTTACTACGTTTCCCAAGCCGGGGATAGGAGTTTTTGATGTACTGGCAAATTATTCATCTCTATGATGCAAATCAAAGCATAGAAATTCTTATACCTGATATTTCAAGCTTTTATCATTCAAGATAAATGTGGAGCGCAAATGCGCTCCACGCGCAGGAAACAGATCAGTAAAGCAAGTATCAGTTTATGAGCTAACGAATTCTTGAAGGGTGATCTTGAAAGTAATCAAGATCGAAACACCTGGACAAATCAAGAACGTACTAGTTTAGATTAGCTAAACTAGCCGCCGCCTTGGAATGTCTTGTTCAAGAGCCCTAGTGCTACATTGGACTGCTGATTAGCTTGCGCTAACACAGAGGTACCCGCTTGTAAT
>JAYVPD010000274.1:0-39738 GCA_043757515.1 Pseudobdellovibrionaceae bacterium | reverse complement strand
GCGCTATGAATGTTTCAGAAGCAAAACCTCAAGCTCCTCGTGACAATTCATCACGTGGTAGTTTCGGTAACAACCGTCGCTACTAGTCCTTAAGCTTTGTACAAAGCTTAAGCTATAATTTGACTTTAAAACCGACCCGAAAAGGTCGGTTTTTGTTTTAAAAACCGTGAGCGTATTTTTTTTCACGCTCTAAACGATTGGAAATTTATGAGTGCACAGATTATTTCTTTTAATTGTCTCGTAAAAAATACGACCGGCCAAATGATTAGTACCACGTTTAACCGAGATGTTTTGACTGCAATCGATGGCGCGTCGGCCATTTTAGCTGGTCTTGCAAAAGGATTGCAAGAGTTGAAAAAAGGGGAACGTCGTTCGATCACCCTTACGGCTGAAGAGGCCTATGGTTTATATGAACCTAAAAAAATAATATTTTTTCCAAGAAACAAATTATCCAAACTCATTCGCGTTGGAGAAATGGTTTCCATAACTGGCAAAAGCGGCACAATACGCACTTACAAAGTTGTCGAATTGCATAGCGATATGGTTAGCCTTGATGGCAACCATCCACTGGCAGGCCAAGATTTGATATTTGAAATTGAAGCTCTTGATGTTCGCGATGCCACTGCAATTGAAATTGCCGAATCCGCCAACATCTTAAGCCGACAGCCGTTACATTAAACGGCTGCCTTAGCTTTAAATCCGTCTAGCTTTCAATGTGAACTAGGGCTTGTAGCAATAAAATCCAACTCGAACCCATTTACCGTTTAAATAGCATCCTGTTTGTTTTGCACTCACGTTAGTTGAAGGCCAAGCCGCCTTTCGACAATCATCATACGATTTATATAAATCAGTCCCAATTACCCATTGTCCCCATCGTGACATCCAGCTTGGGTCTGCGGCGGCCACGCAGGCTTTAAAATTTGGCTCTTCACGGACCGGTAGGCTCGTTGCTGCCATAGTACCCACGCCTGCAAGTGATAAAAAAATAAGTGCCTTGATCAAATGAAACTCCTTGTTTGTGTTTAACTATTTTTAGTCGCGCGCAAAGAGTTAGATCAAGTCAGGATCTAGTCAGGTCAATTTTAGGATCGTGTGAGTACTTTTAAAAACAGTGGCCCGGAGTACTCGCCACCGATAGTCTATTTTCAATTTTTGAAACCTTAATTTTTATTGGCTGAGAGCAACTATCCATAAAATTTCCACATCGCTTTTCGACTGGAAAATCGCTTCAATCTAAATTAGTAACAAGCTGTTTATCAGTGCGAGTGTTTTAATTCTAATTCTGCAGTTCCCGGACCGACCATCATGTCCGTTAACGGACAGGCTAACAAAACATCAAATTTTTTATCGCACACAAATGATTTTTTTTCCGGATGAATGGGCAATTAAGCCGACAGATTTTGACCTAGAATGAATAGTCCAATCAAAATATATTTCATTTTATAGTTAGGGGCCGTTTCCGGCCCAAAACTCCTTTTAGTTAAAAATGAGAAGGCTTTTTTTAGCCGGTTGAATCTTTTTTAATTCCATTTTTTTCTGGTATTCAGCTTTAAGAATATCTATTCCACCAAAAAGCTTGGTTGCTAGGTCATCGCCAAGTATTTTTTGTATTTCTGAATTTCCCATCACATCCGCGTGGAATAAATTAATTGCGTCAAAAAAAGCACCAAAATAGCTTTGGTCCATATAGAAAACTCCATTTTTTCCAACTTCAGGGCCCCAACTGTTGGTCTCTTGAAAGCCAGCAATTGATTTATTGTCATCTTTTTCGGCGACGTAGGAAACGGTTCCAGTCAATAACACCAAATGTCCACCACGTTCGTAATTTACTTCATTCACTGATCGTTCTCGACGAGTCAAATAGGGGTCTATCGGCCAAAACTTCATTCGTTTTACAGACATCAAGCCATCTTTGTCTGGGGCTAGGTCATCATTTATATTCACGTAGTTTCCTTGGTGATCATAAATTAAAGACACCGCTATTCTTTGCCTATGCAATGCCCGTATTGCCTTTTTTACATCCGCAGTTGACAGTGCAATTGCAATAGCATTGTCGTCAACTTCAACTACCTCAGGCTTCTGCTTGCGATCATTGCTTACTGTAAAATAGATAGTAGGCGCACTGATTTCCGGAAATTGTTCGACAGCACGTATTTTTGCGGCCGCCACTAATTCTGGATTGTCTTCGACCGGATTTCTAGCTGAATTGAAATAGACTCGATTAAAAAATTTAGTAACATCCGATTCGATATCTTTATCAAGAGCCGCAATAAAAGCGTCTATCTGGTCCCCGCTCAACGCTTGAATCGGAGTAAACTTTGACTCTAAACCAGCTTTTAAAGTTTCAATCATTTGGGAATTTAAAGAGGATTGACCTGAATTAACTTGTTTTGATTTTCTGATAAGAAAAGCGCGCATCAATTCTTTTTGGGTAGGGTCATCATATAGTTTTTTATAGTAGTCGGCCACGTCAGTTCGTGCTGAATTGTAGGGAAAATTTGGTTTTAACCATTTTGTAAGAATCGATTTATCTAAGTGGGCTTTTTGAACCAGTCCTGTTAGCTGGGGAATTTCTAGAGCGTTTTGTGCGGGCAATTGAACACTCGTCGAACCGCCTAAATCAGCATATTGTTTGTTTGTTAAAACGCCATGCTTTCTCATTAAGCTTAGAGCAATATCCATATTTCCACCTTCGGCAACAGAAATTCCTGTTACCGAAGTGGCCGTTTTTATCGCATTAGCAAGCCAATGATAATAGGACATATGATGTAGGGAAATATCGGGGTCAACTCCATTTCTTTGGATAAATCGATTTACTAAATTTTCATAGGTTGAATACAACCAACAAAAACCACGACGACCTTGATTTAAGATTGGGACCTTGTAGGAAATCGATACCGCTTCTAGTTTAGTTTCCTTGCCCGATGCTGCTAGAACTGTATGCTCCAAGCCCCTAGGGGGATCATAGACGCGTAAGCATTGACTTACATCGGCCTGGGTAACCAAAGAAAAGAGCGTCAAAACGCCGAGTAAAAATTTCATAAATTAAATCTCCTATTAGAATATAGATCTACTACACAACTAGTTTGTTTGACGGTGCGAACAGCACACCACCGACACCTTAATTCTGAGGAGTTAGTATTGAATTAGCCGTAAAACTTTATGACAGTGCGCCAATTAGGGCCCAGCCATTTTTTTTAAACTTTTAGACTTTTTTTAAGCTGACTTCTTTTTTGAAGCCGGGCCGAGCCAACGATCCAGCATTTGTTCCAGCTGATCTTTTTTCATAGGCTTGGACAGATAGTCATTCATGCCGGCGTCCAAACAAATCTTGGCGTCACCTTCCATTGCGTTGGCCGTCAAAGCGACAATGGGAATACTACTTAGGAAAGGATTTGTGTTTTGCCGAATTTTTTTCGTGGCTTCAAACCCATCCATTTCTGGCATTTTACAGTCCATTAGGATGAGATCAAATTTGGTATGTTGCAAAACATCCAAAACTTCCAGACCATTACTAACTGTTACCGAATTGTAGCCAAGATGATCTAGCATAGTTTGGGTCAGCAGCAAATTTACAGCGACATCATCGGCAACCAAGATTTTTAGATGGGATCGATCAATCGGTTTTAATTTTAACTTTCTCGACTCATCAACCTGTGATGCCTTTTGTGCCCCACCAACCAGAACTTGCACTAAGGAATCTAAAAGCGGCGACTGCTTAATCGGTTTGCTGACCAGCCCTTTGAAACCAGACGCTGATACTAATTGTTCGTCATCTGAACTGCCGAATTCAGAAATATAAATGGCTTTGGGTGCTTGAGGCCCCAAGGCGATTTGGATTGATTTTAGGCACTCTAATTTACTCTGGATGCCATTTTTTCCAGCGATTAGTACCAGCTGAAAGAGATCATGCTCAAGGGCGGCCGCTTCCAATTTAGCTATTGCATCTGAAAATGAAAGGGCATTTTCGTTTCGCATCTTCAAAGACACAATGTAGTTTTCAAGGGCGCTCTGGCAAATAGAATCACTTTCGATTGATAAGACTTTAGTTCCGATTAGTTTTTCCCAGCCAACTCGATTCGCAGCAAAATTATGTGGAACGATTTCAATCAGTGGTATTTCAAACCAAAAAGTAGAACCTTTTCCCACTTCACTGTCGACGTCAATATCGCCGCCCATCGATTCTATTATCTTTTTACTAATGGAAAGTCCTAAGCCTGTTCCTCCGTATTTGTTTGCTATACTGGAATCGGCTTGCGTAAACGGCTTAAAAAGTTTTTTAATCGTATCTTTGCCTACACCAATCCCAGAATCTTGAATTTCAAATCTGATTACAGAACTGCCGCCATTTTTGGCGCTTGTCTGTGTAACCTTGACCGTAACCCCGCCCGAATCCGTAAATTTAATCGCATTCCCAACTAAATTCAGCAGTACCTGCCCCAACCGGCCGGCATCCCCTACCACTCGGGCTGGCAAATCCGGTGAAACAAAGGAAGCAATGGAAAGACGCTTTTTAATTGCCCTAGGGGTCAGAATATCTATCTGATTTTCGACTAATGAAGCCAACGTCATCTGCCCATTTTCTATTTCCATTTTTCCGGATTCAATTTTTGAGAAATCAAGAATATCATTTACTAAATCTAACAGTGCGGAACCCGACTGCTGAGCGATCTGGGCAAAATTTCTTTGATTTGCATCTAACTTGGTTTCTAAAAGCAAATCAGTCATTCCAATAATCCCATTCAACGGAGTGCGAATTTCATGGCTCATACTTGCAAAGAAGGCAGATTTTGTTATCGCGGCTTCTTTTGCGACAACCAGGGCATGTTCCAGATTTTTTCTATCTTTTACTAATTCAGTAACATCGCTTACAGTGGAAACAACACGACTTGGTTTGCCAGCTTCGCTTTCAACACGCCCGCGAGCCCGAATCCATTTGATAAGGCTTGGGTCTTTGCGCCCGTGCATTCTAAATTCCACGTCAAACCAGGGCGTTGCGTGCTGAATGTGATCTTGCAAGGTATCAGCAACAAGTTTACCGTCGTCTCCGACAATTAATTTGGAAATTTCAACAAGACTTGTTGGCTCTTCAGGTAAAAAATCAAAAATTTTTCGGCACTGATTATCAATATGCAAAATCTCTTTTGTGACTAAATCGCGTTCCCAAATTCCTTGCCCTGAGGTTTCAATAACCCGTTGAAGTCGATCATGCGCAAGTAGCAAATCATTTTGAGTCTTTTTCTGCTCTGTTAAATCGACAGCTATTCCTAAATAACCTAATATAGTCCCTTTGCTATCTATCAACGCAGTCACTGACAAACTAACGGGAAGCCAAGTCCCATCTTTTCTGATATAGGTCCATTCGTTGACATCAGGCACATTTGAGCGTTTAACTTTGGCGACAAATACGTCAAAGCCAGGCTCAATCGGAGTTTTTAATTCGACTGTGAGTTTAACTGCTCTTTCGACGACTTCTGATTGATCATGCAAAATAGCGGGGCTCATTTTTCCCACTAGCTCGTCTGCTGAATACCCTAGCATTCGTTCAGCAGCTTTGTTAAACGTTTGAATTGTTCCATTAACATCGGTAGCAATAATCGAATATTCACCGCTGTTTAATACGGCTGTACGCCATCGTTCTTGAGATTCTAAAAGCCTGCGACGATCGCTTTGATTTTTTAAATAACTCTGCAATAGCAAACCAAACAATAGACTTAAAATTTCTCCGAAAATAAGAATAATATGGGGGGTTACAGATCGCAGCTTTTTTACATACCACGCGGTAGGCAATACAGAAATTTGCCAATGAGCAAAGCCCCGATCAAAACCGTGATTCAAGACTATATTGGATAAAGCAGAATTGTTGGCATTTTTACTATAAATTAAACGGTCTCCTTCACTGATTCTAACTGCAAATTCGTCCTCATGAACATAGGGCTCAAACAATGTTGATAATTCTATGGTTGCATAAGCAGCACCAATAAATTGATTTTCTTTATAAATTGCAACCGGTAAAATGGCTCCTAATCCGCCTGATTTTAATTCTACAATTTTGCTTAAAGTGGGCTTACGGGTTTTCATCGTTTCTTCGAATGCCTCCCGCCTGATAGGATCCTCGGTTTGATTTAAATGTCGGACTTGGCTTTGTATGTTTTCAGGGTAGGACCAAACAACTTCCATTTTTGAATTGGTAATTCCCATTCGTTTAATTATATTAATTTGATCGACGTACATTTTGCTGTCGCGATGCAAATAATCCTTATTTTCAATACCTACTAGTTCCAAGCGGGACGCATATCTGCTAATCGCCTTTGAGGTCTGGTCAAATTTTTCAATTAAAACATCATGCGTTTTAGCGGCATCACTGGCAACAGTTTCATTTATATGTTGAGCTTCTAGTTTTAATGAAAACTCCCAGAAAAAAACTACAAAACAGGTTAAAATCAATGTGGCCATCAATGGCAATATACGAAATTTCTCTTTGTCTTCAATATTCATTTTTCGAATTGTAACAAATAGAATTTGAAGGCCGGCGATTGTGAATCCAAAGGCAGTGGCCGTTGACATTTTTGAAATCATGGCATTGTCAATATTGGCGCCTAAATTGATTTCGTTATAAAAAAATGCTACCAATCCAAACGCAGTCGACATTCCCGCAATTAATCCGGCGGTGCTTAACCATTTTCCACGGGACCCAGTTTTAGAACTCACCAAAAGGGCGACTCCAACCAATACCAAACCGGCAGACGTATTCACGGCCATCCTGCCTGGAAAGTCTATAAACTCTGAACCTGCAGCCGTTCTAAATAATTGGTCTACAAACAAATTGTAATCTGTCAGATGTTCAAAAAGTGTAAGACAACCAATAATTAGAACTAGAATGCTCAAGGCGCGAGCAATTAAATATTTATTATAACTCAATGAAAAAAGAGCGAGCCCAATAAAGAGCATGCTAAGGGCGGTATTAAACTGCATCCCGCTCCAACCCGTTAAAAATGGGCTTACTGGTTCGATTTTAAAATTAAATAAACCGGGAAGTGAAATCCCGACCAACAAAATAGAGCCGAGTCCTTCAAATAGGAACGGATTTTTGAATTTGAATTCACCTTTAAACATTCGTATTTACATCGCCTATTTTGGATTAAGTCACGAGGCCAGGTATTGGCTATGATACTTTGCTTAAACTTTTGAGTTCATAGATAGCATTGCCGTATTCTCTATTAAAAGTTTCCAAAAAGGGTGCCAGGTCCGCGGCCAAAGCCTTGCCTTCTCCAATTTTTTCCAATTCAAAACACAATTTAGACAAGCGCGTGGCCCCTACATTGGCCGAACTAGACTTCAGGCTGTGGGCCGCATTGGCTAAACCTTCTAAATCTTTATTTGATATAGACTGAACTACTTTGTCAGCAATCTCAGTAGCCGTTTCTAGGTATAAAGCAATTAGACCGGCAACTATGTCAGGACGTCCGGGTTTCTGAAGACGTTTTAATTCTTCAAAAACAGAAAGGTCCAAAACCGGTTCACTATTTTTATCCACAAAGACTCCTTTGCTACTCGAAATCCATTTACTTAAGATAATTTCCAGTAGATCAGCCTTTATCGGCTTTGTCATGTAGTCGTTCATTCCAGCCTCTATACATTTGTCCCTATCGCCAGAGATTGCATTGGCTGTCAATGCGATGATGGGCAGGCTCGATATTTCGATATCTTGGTGTCTACGCAACGTTTGTGTGGCTTCGTAGCCATCCATGCCAGGCATCTGGCAATCCATAAAAATTAAATCATATTTAAATCTAGTTGCCTTTTGAATCGCTTCGAAACCATCGGAAGCGACCTCAAGCGAATAAGAAAGATTTTCTAGATTCAACCCAAGAACGCTTTGATTCACTTTATTATCGTCGACAACTAAAATATGTCCTTTAGAGTGGCCAACCGCTTTCAACGGCGGATAATCTATCTTGGTTTCCTGCACAGAAGGCGTTTCACCAGTTTTTAATTCAATTTGAAACCAAAATGTAGAACCCGCGTTCTCTTTACTTGAAACACCAATTTCGCCGCCCATAAGTGTGACCAAATGTTTGCAGATCGCAAGCCCTAGTCCGGTGCCACCAAATCGACGACTTGTACTAGAATCTGCTTGAGAAAAAGATCGAAAGACCTTGCTTAAGGCCAACTCGGACATTCCAATCCCAGAATCAACTATCTCGAACTTTACTTTTGCTCCGCCCAGCCTGTTCCTTTCAATTTTACCTTTTGTTCCCGTGTTAGATATTGAAACAGGCAATCGACCTAGTGATAGAACTTTAGACAACTATCAGGAATTTGCCTTGTATATTTGATATTCGCTTTTTCAAGACTTTTACGGGCTGACTCTGAATTGGGCCCGTCTTTGAAGAGCGATAATAAAAATTCCCTATTTTCCGGAGACAAAATAAGCCTCATTGCCAGCAACGCACTTTCCTGGGACATTTCTTTAGATTCTTTTACAACAAATCCTTGGGATTCCAATTGTTCGCCCATCATTAGCTCAGAGAAATCCCTAAGTGAACTTGAGCTGATATTTAGTTGTTTAAATGCAATTTTAATCAAACTTCGAGTTGGGCTATCTCTTTGTAAAAGTTCCTCTGCCGAAGATGGCATAGTTTTGACTTTGTCTGAAAGAGGAATCAAGCTTTCTCGAACGGACTTTTTTAGAAAAATCCTTTTTTCAATCATCAAATAAAAATCATCCCATTTTTCCCCGGTGAAATCTTTCAAAATTTTTACCCGAATTCTCGTACACGGAACGACGTCAGCCATTTTTGCCAAAAGGTACTTTTTGATCCAACGGTGGTGCCCATCGGTCAGCCACACAACGCCGTCTGGGGCAATAAATCCAGTCAATGCCTTGCCAGATAGTGCTTGCATCGCGATCAAAGGGTTGCCATCGGCCCGTGCTAATAAAGGGTCAATTTCTGTTTTGATAAGAGCCGACAAACCAATGCCATCCTGCCCAGGGTGTATTGATCCCACTTGAGTTTCAACAATCAATGGTTGAGTGTCACTACTTGGCCCAGCTGAGGCCCAAAATGTGCCTAGCAACACCATAAAGATCAATTCATTTAGAAATAAAGTGTTCATTTTGAAAATACAGAACCTCAACAAACAAATCTGCATATTAAAGGCCATTTTTTAATTTCGACTGATTCAAATTGATACAATTATTTCAAAACATCTTAAGCAGCGATTTGCTTTTTTGCCGTATCATCAACGCTAACTCGATAGCCTACACCGTGCACGGAATGAATTTTTATACCAGATTGCTTTAGCTGGGTGCGAATGGCCGCGATATGAGTATCGACAGTCCTATCGACTATGTGAATGTTTTTACCCCATACAGCAGTGATAAGCTGATCACGCGAAAATACTTGATCCAAATGCGAAAGGAAATAATTTAAGAGTTTGAAACCATTGGGCGTAAAATTAAGCATAGTTTCTTGATTATCAACCACTAGGTAAACTTTTTGGGAGGTTGATTCAATTCTAATATTCCCGCAGTTAATTATCGATTTTTGAGTGCGTTGACCTGCGATCTTTCGAAGCCTGGCTTCACACCGAAGACGCACTTCTGTCGCATCAAAAGGTTTAACAATATAATCTTCTGCACCCAAAGAAAAGCCCATTGATTTATCAGTTAACTCGGACTTTCCTATTAAAAAAAAGACTGGCGTCGCTTTTGTTGCCCCATTCAGCTGCAGAGAGGCGCAAAATTTGAATCCGTCTCCATCAGGTAATTTCACATCTAAAATTACCAAATCAAATTTGTCATTTCTTATAAAACCGGCAGCTTCTGAAATCGTCATCGCTGATATTACTTGATGATCAGGCAGAAACGCCTCTCGTAAAATAAAGTGAACATCAGGTGCGTCATCAATTACAAGAATTTTACTCATGCGGCGCCGGCTGACCCAGACACAATTTTTATCATCAGTGCTGAAACTTTGTTTTTCAAAATTTTTGGATCAATTGGTTTTAAAATGAAATCATCAACACCTGTATCTAGTACTTTTTCGACACTGGCTTTATCAGCAACTGACGTTAACATGATTATGTACTGACGGGTGCTGGATCGCTCGCTTCGTAAAAGTTTGATGAGCGCAAGTCCGTCTTTTTGCGGCATTCGCCAATCCGTGATCAGCAGATCAAATGGCGTTCCCATTTTATCGGCATTTCTGTTTTTAAAATCCGCTTCGCTGCCATCTTTTGCTTCTTGAATATAATCAAGGCCGATACTTTCTAAATGAGCTTTCAGTACTTGTCGATCTACAGGATTGTCGTCCACAATAAGGACTCGAATACTTTTAAATATAGGATCTAAATAGTTGGGAATGGCTTCGTCCGACATAAAGTTTTCTCGGACTGACCATTCAAAGGATTAAGGCCGGATTCGATTTGTCTAATGTCTAGTTAGGGATTAACCGTGCCACCATTCAAAGAACCAGTCCCAAGCGGACTGCCCCCAACAGTTAAGACACCTCCGCCTTTAGTCAGGGTATTGCTATTCAAAAATAAAGTACCAGCCGTTAAGTTAAACCCGCCCATCGAAAAATTTCCGACTAAAAGAGTGAATGCCCCAGGTAAACTTATAGCATTGACCTGCGTTGATGCTGTCGCGCAAAATACAGATTGATCTGATGTGATAGAAGTGAAACCAGAATATAAATTTCCAGGCCCTATCGTAATGGTTTGCCCGCAGCCTTTTAGTTTCAGAGTGCTGTTGGTTGCAGCCGAATATCCGTAAGAGGTAACATTTCCAGTGACTTCGATTGTTCCGTTTTTGGTTCCAGTCAAATTGGACGCAGTTCCAATTGAGAAATCGCTATCGACATACAGAGTTTGAGATTGCAAATCGAATACCCGAGACCAACCATTCAATAACAGTTTGTTGAAATGCCGACTGCCAACGGAAATCGTTCCGGCCGTATTGTTATTTATATTAATTATAGCAGTCGACATGTCGACATTGCCACTTGCTATTATAAATTGATCTTGAAAGGCCACGTTCCCCGATATCGTGACCGTTCCACCCGTGGAGGCGATATTTAACCTTCCTGAACACGCATTGAGGCTAGTGCCGCTTATCGTCTGATTGGCAGCTCCAACAATGTTAATTGTTGCTGTTGCTGGTGTGGTTTGAGAGCCAATTTGTAATCCACCATAAACATTAAAGGTTCCATTATCCATCGCAACTGAATTTGAGGGGTTCCAGCCTTGGTATAATTTACCCAAAACATTCATTGTTTGCCCATTCAATGAACTATGAAATGACCAACCATCAAAGATAACATCATTTAAAGAAATTGAATTCGGATATAAATTTGACACGGCCATAAACATGACTGTTGAGCCTGTAGAAATAACGTTTCCACTCGTGTAGCGAAAAAGAGCCCCGCCAATTCCTATCGTAGAGCCCAGAGTAACATTGCCGCCCGTAGAAGCGATTTCCACACTTGGCAAATAAGAGCTCGCACCGCAAGAAACCGCTTGATTTAAACTTCCCATAATTTTTAATAGTGTTGTACCGCCTGATAAGCCAGATGTTCCAACAACATCACCATAGGCTTCTATAGTTCCGCCGTTTACCGTCCAACTAGAAGTATCAAGCGTCAGAGTGCCGCCGACTTTAAGGGTTCCTGAAATTGTTTTCGTGTAGTATATAAGCGAAATATTATTATATACGACAGATCCTCCAGTAATAACTTGTGATCCCGGCGAATAAAAAATAATGGTCGAACCCGTTAAATCCATCGTGCCAGACACATAGGTGTAATTGCCATTTACTCGGCAAGTCTGCCCATTGAAACTGACAGTACCGCCCGTTGATTGTATGGAAAGACTTGGAAAATATGCCGATCCCGCACACGTAACGGTTTGATTCGCACTACCAGTTATATTTAAAGTAGTAGATCCACCCGCCCATCCAGTGATTGAAATATTGCCGCTGGCATTTACCGTTCCGCCAAGCATGGTAGTCGTATTTAATACAGTGAATTGCCCTAAGATATTCATTGTTCCACTGAGGGTAACTGCTGAACCAATCGAAAAAGTCACTTTACTATAATTTTGCGTAGCTCCCGACGATATCGCTACTGAGCCCGCCGTCGAAAAATACACCGTTCCACCATTGGCATTGAAGACCGGTGTATCGGTAAGTGTCCAATCCAAAACAGTTAATGTTCCTGTATTTGCTGTAAATGAACCACCTGTAATGCTTGTTGGTCCACCAAATGAAATAGCAGCTAAGCTTCCCACAAAAGTTCCCGACGCTTGCTTGAACCCCCCGGCTCCAATTGAAACACTTGGTGTACCGCCTGCACCTTGAGTCAAAGCTCCTGTGTATCCAGAATTTAATTTTACTCCATAGGCACTGATCGCCACATTGAGTGTGGCATCACACGTATGCCCAGTGGCAGAGCACGTCCCATCAAAAATTCCAACCATCGCTGCTGTCGCTGTCGAGTTGGGATAGCCTGTGGTACCAACGCATTGATTATTTGAAATAGTGCCGCACCAATTTCCGTTTACATTCCAATTGGCTGATGCTTTTCCTGTCCACGTGTAGGTCGTCATATTGTGAATCGTTACTGTCCCAGTTGCCGTTGCGCCATGATTGTCACTTAGAGTGTAGGTAAAGGTATCAACACCCGTATAAGCCGGCGTTGTGCTAGGTGTGTAGGAAACTGTGCTTGACGTAAATGTGACGGTTCCGCCAGCTCCTTGTGTGACAGCGGTGATAGCTAACGTATCACCGAAATCAGGATCAGAATCAGCTACGGTTCCACGAGTTGCACTGTCAGAGGCCGTTACCACTTGAAGTGTTACAACGCCGCTACCACTAATGATTCTGATCGGGCCGTCATTGCCAGCAATCGGGGGACGATTCACATAAAATGAAAACAAATCATTCGAAGCCGCCTGAGTGAGTCCACCGATTTTAGCAATGACCGAAGCTTTATAAGAAACTCCACCAGTCAAGGTACATGCTGAAAAATTATAAATTGTAACTCCAAAAACGTTTTGAGTAGGACACACAACGGTTGTTCCATTGGCCGCATAAATTGTAACGTCATAAGACGACGCCCCCGCCGACGTTGCCCAATTGACTGTGGCTAAAACTCCTGTCGCTAAAAATCCATCGGCAGTTACGTCCGCGCCGCCCGTAATTCCAGAAATACTAAAAACTCCGACGTCATTGTCTAAAATAGTTAATGTGTAGGATGTGGTCGAACCTAAAACTGCATTGATTGGCGTACCCAACGTGAAGGTGATTGATTCTGTACTTTCCACCACAGCATCGTCATTGATCGTTAATATGATCGTGCCTTGAGTTTGTCCCGCAGGAATAATTATTGAAGTGGATGACATCGTAAGATCCGCACCCAACCCGACCGTCGCCGATCCAGAATAAGTAATCGGCACCGTAACTGTGCTTGACGAAACAGCATTGATTTGTGCTGCCAACGTCACAGTTCCTACATTTTCACTGACGGTTTGCGATGTCGAAGTAATAGTTATTGTGGGCAGATCGTTGTCACTTATATTCAAGGTTAAGGTATTTGGTTCAGCAACGAGTGATGAATCTTTTGGAGTCAACAGAATTTGCAAAGACTGCGAACCTTTAAAAACCAGATCTTCAATGGTTTGAATTGTTAAGGAAATGGACAGACTGCCTGCTGGAATAATCAAAGAGGCCGGCAAACTTTGAATCAAAGTGGAATCGCCTACAATGGACAATTGCACTTCTGTGTCCACATCCAATTTATCAGACAATTGAACACTCACAATAGCCGCCGAACCTTCAGTAATATTTAAAACCGGAACATCAAATGATATTTTTTTCTGCAACAATTTAGATTGGGCATCCGGGTTGTCTAGCCCAGTAATATTCGTAGAAATTGTGCAGGAAGAAATAAAAAAAGCTACAATCAACAAACTAGCTTTTTTCAGAATATTTGAATGTACGTGCTGGATATTCATAGCTAGATTATCGTCAGAAACTAGACTTTACTTGAATTTTATCCTGGTTCGAATTGAGACAATCAAATCGATACAGTTCTCGAAAATACCAAATATTGAATAGAGGAAACTATATGCTTATGGTCCAACTTTTGGATCTGCAGAGTTTTTAGCACCAACATCCAATTCGCGAGAAACTTTAATATGATTTAAATCAAACCCACTTGCCTGAAGCTCCTTTAAAATTTGATCAATCACTGTAAGCGAGCCCGGGTAATGACCGCTGTTGGCATTAATAGATATAAGTGTCCCGTTAACGATCCTCATTTCACCAGCGCCACCGATTGGGCCACCAGAAAAAATACTGGAGTGACGAATATAATTTGCGACTTTTTGGTCAAAAATATAAAAGTTTCCAGCTTGGTCCATGACATAGTTCATTACATGATCCGATGGGAAATCAGCAGGCACTCCGTCAGTTTTAAAATAACGACCGTCTTTCAATATTACTCTATAATTTTCGCGTTCCTCGGCAGAAAGGTATTTAGTTACATACAATCGCGGATGCTCGAGGTGAAACTCAGGTGATGTTTCGCCGATAAAATAGGAGTTCATAGTTGTCGCTGCATAAATAGTTTCTGTTTTTAAAGCAGAACCAACAGTTAGCAATTCAGTTGGTAGATAAAAGCCAAGGCAGACCGTCCCAGCAAGCGCAAACGAACCGAAGCAAAATAAAATTGTAAAAACAATATTTCTCATGACTTTCAAATTCCTTTTCGCATTAAGCGTAGCGAATTGAGGTGTTAGTTTACGGGTCGCGACTGTAAGATTATGGATCTACCTTTTTCATCGACAGCCCATTCTACATCCCAGCCTTTTTTCTCGGATCCTAAAACGCGCTCGATGACCATGCCTTTTTCATTTAGATCATTTATCTCTTTATCAGATAAAACTGGCAAACCTGGTTGAATCGGCACTCGAATAATACCGCCGCCTGGTTTAGCCGATGGTTTTACATTCGACGATGTTAAACTGTAGCGATGAGGCTTTTTGCCTTCTAAACTGATTTCCTCAGTCGGAGCACCTGCTTCGACCACAGAACCGATGCCCCAATTGGCACTAATAATGCCTTTTCCTTCTTTGAAATCATCGCCACCTTTGGTCAGTAATACTCCAGAAGACGTGGCAAACACAGTAGGCAATATTACTTGGCTAGGAACAGCCACTGGGACAGTTTTGGCATTCAAAGCCCGTGCGCGCCACATGATTGATTTTTCTTTAAATGCAGACGCCCACACTGTGCGAATGGCGCCGTCGACTTCTTTTGGAGTCATCGCCACATTGGCAACGCTTTCATTTAAACCAGCCCCGTTAAAGCCAGGAAGATCTTCAATGTTAGTGTCGCTTCTGAAAAAATAACCAGCTTTGTGCCCGGTTCGTTTCTGCAATGCTTTTAATTCAGCCATTACTTCGCCGAGCATATCTTTTGGA
This sequence comes from Pseudobdellovibrionaceae bacterium, assembly GCA_043757515.1. GTDB lineage: Bacteria > Bdellovibrionota > Bdellovibrionia > Bdellovibrionales > Bdellovibrionaceae > UBA2316. The sequence goes on along the minus strand of JAYVPD010000274.1, from coordinate 24,252 downwards.
ACTGGATTTTCTGCAAAATGCTGGCGGATCTTAGCAGTTAAAAATGCTATTAGGTGAACATTTTCAATATCTACTTTTTCCAACTGATCCACAGCATCCACAATACCAGTTTGCTTTAGATACCGACGATAAAAACCAAAGCCAAGCATAAAACCGTCTTTACCCCAATCCTTTGTTTCGGGAGTGTTAAACAGCTTCATCAAGATCATTCCTTTTGGGCCCGCAATAGTATAATTTTGCAACGACTTACCATCCGTAAATGAAATCGGTTTATCAGCCCTATAATCAGGAACGGGAACTTCAATTTTATTCGTATTTGCCGCAGCAACCGAAGCCTTTTTAGCACTATCAAGAACAGTCACTGAAATATTGCCCTTTTTGTCGGCGACCAAACGAATGCGTTTGCCTTCGAGCTTTTCAAGTTCCTTTAAAGCTTCCGGTGAAAATTTAACATTTGGAATCTGCAATGCTTTTGCTAGCAATTGCAAATGAGACAGACGAGCTCCTATACCAAGAGTAATAATACCGCTCAATGCGCCACTTTCGATTGGCATTTCGCTGAATACGCCAATTTCTTCGGAGGTTAATTCAAGTGGATCTGCATTTACTCGAATAATCCCTTCAGCCATTCCCGGATTGAACACTTGGCCTGTGACCTTGAATGGACGATTATTCAATTCGATAGATACGTTTTTACGCTTCAATGCTGATGTTTCAACGTAGTCTACTAGCTGACTCAACATAAATACTGAATTGCTTCTTAAAGTTGCATCAATGAAACGCACCGGTGGGCGATCGGTACCGCGGGTTACCAAGCGTAAAACCTTTTCGTCAAATTCGCCGTAATTTCTATTTAACAAATAATACACTTGATCTACTGAATTTGATAAAAGACCAGCTAACATTTCTAATTTCTTGTCAACGTTTAAACCGGCATCATGATAGATTTCTGTGGCTTCATTTTTAATGGCTTCGATTTGATTTGCCGCCAACATATTATCAAGACCCATGTGATCTAGTAAGGACCAGCTTACATTTAGTGTTTGCAGGACCTGCTGCTCAGGATTTTCCGTCAAAAATGTCATCGCTTTTGCTGCTTCTGCAATTGCCATATCTGCTAAGGCGCGATCACCAATAAAATAAAAAAACCGTGCGTCAGTAGACGAACGAGCTAGCTTTTGTTCTTTCCATACTTGCCGGACTTTTATTAAAACGCGCAATTTTTCCCAAGAAGGCAACGATTCATAGTTATGACTTGCTTGCGATAGAGCGGTTACGATTTCACGATCGGCTTTCAATTTCTCTTCGACTAAAGCTTTCAAAGTTCCGTTTGCATCTTTCGGATTAATTAGCTCTTCAATTTCAGCAATTAGCAAATTGAATTCTGCCAATGTTTTAGCGTTTGGTTTATTCTTTTTATAATTGTCGACATATTGTTTTGTCCGATACAAAACGTCGGCGTTGGGAAACGCATGGATTTCAATTCGCAAAGGCTTAAACGCTGGATCCATTTCTGCAACCACAAGTGCTCTTTGACGAATATTTTTAATTAAACCTGGATCTGAATTCAATGACCAGTTATCAACAAATAATCGTTGATCCAGTTCATTAAGGCCTTTAAGCGTCCCTTGGGCCAAACTTATCTTTAGTGCTTTGACCATTCCAGGTACATCTTTTTCAACCTGTGCCATCCCACGCCGAGTCCCAAGCTTTTCAGTCAAAATAAACCCATCACGGTTGTAGGCACCTTGAACGATGACTCCACGAGTTTGATCAGAAATGGATTCCGGCATGGCAGGACCTTTAAATCCACTGTTAATCTGATCCTGTAGATTCACAGGCACGCGGATCGGACTAAAACCCAATATTGCTTTTAATTCTTCACGATTTTGTACGTACTCTGATTCAATGACTCTAGCTTTTGGGTTGCTATAGGCTGGATTTAAAAACTGCGCCTGCAACCCGTCTTTTGCAGCAGTGGTAACATGAGTTTTTACCGCTAGTTTCAATTGACGAGGCGTCATAATATTTAAAACACTAGCATCGGTGTCAAAAAAACTAGAAAAACGAGAACCCGAAAACATTTTAGAAATATCGCCACTTGAAAACTCGTGATCTTCCAAATAGTCGGATAGGAACTTAATCACAGCATCTTTTGACCCAGCCGTTGGCGTGAGTTCTGAAATAATCCAAATTAGTTTTTCAGGATTCGATTTATTATTTGATAGCAAATCTAAAACGAATTTTTTACGAATGGATGCTGGCAGTTCTTCAGCAAAGGCCCCCCACTTTTTAGGCGGCGCATTGCTTTCTATAATATTTCGCAAACGGTTTTGCAAAAATATCTCAACATCGGCTTGATTCTTAACAAGGCTTTTTACGCTAACACTGTTTGGAATAGTCGACGATTCAAATGTAAAAACCATTTGATCAACAGACTTAGTTACTGAAGACTTCCTGAATCGAGCGCTTGTAGTTAACTGAGCGTAGAAAACCTCACAGCTCTTCCCTTGCTTTATTTTAGTGCCCCCGAGGGCCCCAGTTAAAGTTCCAAACGAGGAGGAAAACAAACTGGCACCACAGAAAAGAATTATCAAAAATATAGTATTCAAATTTTTCACAAGGGTCTCCCGATCTTTCGAGGATGCAAACTAAAATATATGCGCACTATTTAATACTGTGATTTTTCCACACAGTCTTTTTTTCAAATCGCCAAAACGCAATTTACTATTTGGAAAAACCCAGATGAGCTTTCAAAAAATACTGACAATTGCAGTCACTATACATAAATTAAATTCATTGTTTCCTCTGCGAATTCAGATAAAATCGCATTTAAATTCTAAATTATAAATGTGTGTACAATTTTCGATGTACCTTTTTTAAAACTGATTTTCTCTGCCAACTAGAAAAATGAAAGGACTTGTCTAAATTAGACGGAAGCCCGATTTACCAAAAGGCTAAATCTATCAAAATGAATCTATAAATTTTGGAAGTTTGCAGACAGCGACTTCTGGTCGCCTTGTAAATTTTAGAAAGGCTAGTGTTTATATAAACGCAAGCATGAATTAGCAGACGTGTTAGGCTTGCGATGCTCCATCACTTTTAATGCAAGCTCTTGGTCTGCTTTAGAAACTTGTTCATTTCGTTTAACGGCTTCTTTATCAATGGCAAACTCAGGGCTAGACATACTTTGCCAAATCCACTTAACTGCACCACGAATCGAACGGGTAATTCTAGTACTTTGAATAATGCTAATTTGTTCTTGGTTGGTTTCGCCGCCCGCACTGAAATTAATACTGCTACCAGCATTTGAGATATTCATTTCAGGCAAAATTATAACTTTATCGTGGAGCTTAACCTGCGTTGGAATTTTTTGGCCATTCCATTCAAAACTGCTTGGTTTAAACCAGTCAGGACTCATTCGCAAATTACTGCGCCAGTTGGCCCACTCTGCCGTCGTCAAAAGGCTTTTGATCGGTTTTACATAGGGTCCATTGAGATCTTCGACAAACACCTTAGTTGTTTCAACACTGCGCCCTACTGGCTCAACGGCCAATTGTTCTGGGTCAATTGAAGGATTGGTTTTGACTGGAGCGAAAGGATCATTCGGATCAAATTCGATCAATTGATACCCGGCCATATTTAAAAATATGCTGTAGTCTCGCATGGCAAAACCGGCATCAATGACTTCTTTCAAAATATTAGTCGCTGGCTTTCCCATTTTTCGTCGTCGTTTAATTTCCGTCACTACGCTTTCAACTAAGACTTTTCCCAAATCAATCGATGAAAATGAAAAAACAGCTCCTTCTATGGGCCCAGTCGACTGCGAAAGGAATTTAGAAAATATGTCTCTATTGATATCGCCTAAGCCGCCGTTTGGTGAAAAGGCCAATAGCATGCCCTCACGGTTTTTTCCATCTTCGTCCAATGGTCCAACCAACTGAAACCCACCACTTATTGGAAACGCCGATTGGCCGCGCAATTTATAGACAACATTTTTTTTAATTTCCGCAGCGGCAATTAAAGCAGGGATAACGCCATCGACTAAAATCATGTGATTTGGATTAGGAATAGATTCTTTGGGCCTTTTATTAGCCGGAACCATTTTCAAATCCCCCTCTGGTCCACTACAAGACTGCGTGGCATTGCCCGAACTAAACAGAGTTTGCGAAACACCGTTTTTTCTGATTAACGCTATGATTTTCTGGTGATTAAGCCCGACCGAATCGACTAGCTCTACCTGAATTTTCTGATCAAGCATCGTTTTAATGGCCTTGCTTGTGTCCTCTTTACTATCGAAAACTTTTTTATCTATGCCGCCTACAATTTCAACTTTTCGCTTATGGGCCCTGACGAACGCGTCAGCTAATTCTGGTAAATCAAAATCATAGAAATTGAAAAAAAGACGATCGCCTGGCTTTGCTGAGTCCACTAAATCGATCATGACTTGCCTGTGATTGTCAGCAGGAATGACCTTCGATTTGGCGTCGGTTGGAATTTCATATCGCGGATGATTTGCATAAAAGGTCAGATTATTAAATGTTTGCTTAGTTGTTTTATTCACGATCATTATGGGTTGGGCAATCGTGGTAGAGGCCGACATTATTTTCGCTATTTTTGGATCCTTGGCAATAGCTTCAAAAACGCTAGAAAACTGAGTCACATCAGCTGACTTATTTCCCTGATCATTTGATTTCAAATACGTTTCAATATCTTTCCAGACGGATTTAATTTGCGAAAGAATGTAAATAATTTTTGATTCAGAAATCACCGTTTTGTCAGTCTGAATTTTTTCTGCTTTAAATGTTTCATTAATTAAAGTGTAAAGTGGTTTATCGAGCATTACCCTAAGGGATAGATCTAATAAATATTCAAGTTCTGGCCCGTCTGTGGCAAAGATCATTTTAGCATCTAGCAAACTTGGGGGAGAACCAAAAACCGGTAAAACGACAGACGCTTCTATAAAAAATACAATTGTAAATAGTCGTAATGCCCATGAAATGCTTCTCATGATGACCTCAGATTGTTAAATCGATGCATCACAAATAGGAGCAAGGACAGCGCCATAAAACAATGGTTTCTTAGGAAGGTTCAATAACCTCGATTTCTAAAATTGGATCGCCCCGCGTCCGCGGGGACAATTACTTTCTCCCGCGTTTTGTCCGCGATCTTTGCGGCTTCAGCGGCCTCCGCTTCGGCTTTTCTTGTCGCGGCAATTCGCTCTAAGATAGCGCCGAAATCTTCACTACGATGATCCAAGAAATAATTTATATTTCTATTTTTAACCTCTTTGAGTTTTCTTACAAGCGAGGCTGCTGATCGTTCCATAAATAAATTTAAGGAAGCACCCCCGTCAGCTTTGGGTGAAGGGTCATCCCCAGACATAATCACATCAATATAAGCATCGCCCATGGCTTCAATTACCATTTTTGCCACGCGGGAATCATAGGACCAGCTATCCCCAATTTCTTTTTTTTCCAAATGATAAAATTCTTCGTAAATTTGGGCCCTCATCGTATACAAATACAGATGAGGAACACCGTTGCCAACGGTTTTTTTAATTTCATTCCAGACGAGCGGATTTTGTATTACATCAAACGGCATTTTAAAATCTCGAAGTACTCGCGAGGCGACATCTGGAAACGTCTTTTTTGACCAACTCGCATCTTTGGCAAAGATTGCTCCTACAAAATCTCCGAACACTTCGTGAAACCCGGCCATCTGATTAAGAATAAACATATTTAGCCCTTCTTGGGCTGACGTGGATTCATCTTTTTCAATTAATTTCTCTCTAATATGTTTAAGCATTTTGTACATGGAATAGTCTTCTCTAGAAACCGAGCCAAGATAAAAACTTTCATCTGACATTCTTTTCAGCGATGGCTGGCCATACTCTAAATTTCTTATTGTTGTATTTAGAAACGAAATATCCGTGTATTTACTTGCCAATCTAAGCCAATCTTTGTCGGGCCCAAACTGACGACTAATGCGTTCCCTCATTGCTTTTTGAAAAATGACGTGTCCTGCTTCGTGCCCGACTATTCCCAAACGATAGGGCGCCGCTTGAGACCAAAGGGACCTATCAAAAAATAGTGTTCCACTCACTGGAGCCGCTTTTGCGCTGAGTGGATGTTCACCAGTTGAAAGTTCAACTTTCATTGGAAAAGCTGTGGAAAATGCTCTTTCAAATTCACTTACTAGGCCGGGAAGTTCAAAACTAAATGTATAGTGAATTGATTTTGGCAATTGAATGTTAGAAGCCAATTGGATCGAGCTTTTGAAAGTGGAAAACGAGTAAGCACTAACGACTCGGTCATTCAAATAAAAACCTTGGCATGCGCCGGGGCTTGCATTCCCAGAACTAAAATAGAGTTGGAATAATAGTGTTAGTAAAAGCCATCGACTCATTCAGAGCTTTAGAAGTGCAATCAGAAAGCCTAATCCTACCCGTCCTTAGAGACCTAAACCCCATATTCGCCGTTTAAGCAGTCTTTTTCATTGGCACGTGGCTAGATTTTAATCAATCCTGGGTTGGGCCGTAAATTGTCTACTGACTGTTTACTAATTTGTACTCCCCCGCCGTCTTTCTCTAATTTGTGGGGATCGAAGTTTTCTTTGGTTAAAAGGGGGATCTAGATAAAACCCTCAAATTAAAGAAAGATTCAGTTTGATTTAAAGCACCAGTTCTCGATACCATTGAAAAATGCGTATTACAGTGCAAATAATTGTCACTCTTTTTTTACTATATTGGCCAATTGTTTTATTGACGTCTGTAATGGCTTTTGATGCCCCTGGGTCTAATGACAATCAAAAAAATGTAATAGTGGCATTGGTAATAATTTTCTATCCTGTTTTTTTTGGAATCACTTATTTTCTGCTTAGTGTGCGCTTTTGGGGTTTGTCACCTTTGGCTTTTCTTGGGGCTACTGTTTTGGTTCCGCTATTGGGTGCTTTTTTGATGGGTTACCCAAAGCTTTTGTTAAATTCAATAAGGGGTGTTTCTTCGAATGGGTATTTTTCCAAAGAGGGAGCTGTTTATTTTGATGGAAATAAAATCGAAGTCGATTCCAAAACTTTTCAAATTCTAAACACTAAATTCAAATTGTACGCCCGTGATCAAAAGCATGTTTTTTTTCGTGGCCGAATAATAAAAATGGCAGATCCTGAAACGTTTAAAGCCGTTGAAGAAGGCAATGATAATTATTATATCGACAAGAAAAACGTATTTTATGATGGGATTATACTTGAGGGCGCTGATTCAAAGGAATTTAAAAGACTGACTACAGTAGACAACAAAGGGACTTCGTTTTTTAAAGATCAGAATTTCGTCTATTTTAACGCGAGAAAAATCGCCGGACTTTCGGGCTTGACTGCTAAATCTCTTTTAGGTGGCTACCTTTCTGATGGTAACAATATATTTTACTACACAACTAAAATTTCATCCGCTGATGTTCCGACTTTCCATGTTCGAAGTGACAATGAAGACTACGCGAGCGACAAAAATTCAGTTTATTACCTTGGAGTTGCCATTCCCCTGGCCCAGCCCAACGGATTTCAAATTTTAGACCGACAGTACGCCAAAGATGCTAAAAATGTATTTTTCACTCAAAATGATGGAAAAAGCTTTGTTGTCGAACGTGCCAATTTAAAAAAATTCATCGTAACAAATTATGATCCTAAAACAGACAGCGATGCAACCGATGAAACCCATTACTTCCTTTCTGGTCACATAAAGCCATAAGTTTTATATAGATTTAAAAATTCCAAAAAAGCCGTACAAAATAGCTATTACACTCCAAATTTCAAAACCGAGCCAAAAAAAAGAGTGTCTAGACGAAAGGTTCCATTTTTTAATCGGAGACAGACTTTGCTGGTTTATTTTCCTTCCAAGAACCCAAAGCATAGCAGCCAATGGAAAACTAAAGAAAAGGCTGAATGCCATATTGCTGCCCATTGAAAGTTCCTTTTGGAAATACCCGATTAGCATAAAATAACCCACAGCAATAAAAGGTATTAAAATCCCAAAACCTCGCCACACAATGATCATAATGTACCCTCTTTGAAAAAATATTTAACTACCTATATTTTTTGATTATTTAGGTAAAATGTCACTTTAAAATGCCTTCTTTTTTGACTAAAAATTGAACACAGAATCTTATCATTTGCGTGACATCTCTTCTTTTTCATTTATAAACTGGCCCCTTAAACAACAAGGAGCAAAAATGAATATTCTTAAACTGGCTTTGGTACTGGTATCTGTTGTCGCAGGTCTGATTATTACTAGCTGTGCAAAAAATGCGAGTGAAGACAAATCGGGACCAAGCGTGATTATGCCTACGGAAAAATTAAATGCTATTGCCCAGGCACAAGGCGCCGTCGGCCAATTTGGAAATGATCTTAAGTCGACGAAAAAAAATAATGCTTTGTCCGCGGTTCATTATGCTAGCTATTTTATTGCGCTCGCGACCGCTCCAAATAAAACGGCAGCCAATGAATATTCAAAAACGGTCAATGAAAAATCTCAAAAAATCTATAAAACATTTCAGTCTGCACATTGCAAAAGCGAATTCAAATCAAGTCCCAAGCAAAATGGCTATGAAGGTGATGTGTTTAGTTTAAATATAGGAGGATCAACGTGCCCGTTTAAAATGAGCTATACTGTTGATGCAAAGGCCGATAGCGCTACAAATAAAGTAGCGGGCCAAATGAATATGACATTTGAAACTATGAGCGACGACGTCGCCAAAGAAATCGATTTGAAAAAACTGGCAGCTCAAGTTACTTTTGCAATTGCCAATACAATGTCGCCTGCCAACGATCGATTCATGACCTCAGTGAGCGTGGATAGCAATAGCCAAGGTGAAAGTATTTCCGTTGGAGCGTATTCAACTCAACTTTCAACGCGCCTGTCTTCAGATATGCCAACAGCCGCAAACTCAAATCCTTCAACGTCACCTGGCAGCTCTTCCAATACATCGCCTGATATATCAGTGGTGGCAGATTTAAATGGCAGTGTGGTTTCAGGCAATGAAGCCACTTCTTTTTTGGCAAAAGTTCAAGTAGCAAAAGGCCAAATAGTTACACAATCAACTAAAATTAATGGAGCAGACGTAACAGAGGACCAATTCAACCAAGTTCTTTCGTCGCTTCAACTTGGCTTTCAAGCTAACGGCGGTAACACTGGCACGTCAGCTTCTAACAATCAGAATTCAAAACATTAGTTGCGTCTGAAAGAATGAGTTAAATGCTACCAAGATATGAGACTTGGTAGCTATTTTCTATATTCCCAGTCTATTTCCACAGAAACAACCCGATTTTCAGCGCCCGAAAAAAAATAGGATATGTCCCCGCCGCTTTTTTTATTTTTAAACCTGTATTTCAGATAGTTTTCAGTGGTTTTTATGCTTTTTCCCAGATGTTTTACAACATCCTCTATTGTAACCACAATTTCAGATTTAAATTCTAACAGAAGACCACCCAGTGGATATCGAGGTTCTCCATTAGAGGCTGGTGCATGAAAATCAACTGTTGCAAATAATAATCTTAAAACTATTATACGCATTTATATTTATTTTTCATCCCTGAAGCTTTGTTCAAGCTGCTTTTTTTGCCGACCTAGTTTTTTGGCCCCTATTTGGTCTTTGATAGAATCCTGACTCAAAGCCCAGTCTAGTTTCCAAGCCGACAATTTCTTGTTATACTTTGAGCATGGGCACAATTGGCAAATCAGATGATGTTTCGAGATTAAAAGACTATTACACACAACGTGAAGATACGATTGAAAAAAAGTACCAAAATACAATTGAAGAAATGAAAAAAAATCACGGTGAAGACATCGACAGAATTCAAAATCAATCCAGCGAAGCTGTCCAAGGGTTGAGAAGCTCTATGAAAGAAAAATTATCGGCACAAGATATTAAGCATCAAAAAGAGATTGAAAGTCTAAAAAATCTCTATCAAAAAAATTTAGAAGACTCTAAACGGGATTAAAGATTCTTCCTTAAATTTGCTGTCAAAAGACGCTTACACCGATTAAATCAAAACCAGAAACGTCAAATTTTCTAGTTAAACTCATTCCTAACTCGATTTTGTAAATACAATGGTCTACACTCGGCTATGCTAATTTTAAAAAGGTCCTGGCCTCTATCCATTCTGCTGATTTTTTCACTTGGTATGGTGCTAAGGTGCGCAAGTCTTAATTATTCGTTTGGACCGCAAACCCTTGATGATTATAGGCACGCGCTATTTCCGGCGTTGCAGTGGAGCCAGGGTCAAATTTTGAATGTCCCACCTTATAGAAGCCATCTGCTGATTTGGGGAATTGGCCTCTGGTTTAAGTGCGCTCAAGCGATTGGATTTATCGAACCTCTTAGCAAACTTAAATTAGCTCTTTTTGGAATTCATATTTTGTCACTTTGTTTTCCACTTGGCCTTTATTTTTTTCTACGTCGTCAAAAGGAAAGTCCAGTCCCATTAGGATTTTTGGCCCTCTTTTGCTTAAACCCAATCGTTATATTTACTTCGTCGCGGATATTGGGCGAAAGCGTTTCCGCGCCTTTCTTGTTTTTAGGACTCAGTTTACTTTACGATTTTTCTAAAAGTGAAAGTAATGCGTCGCTTGTAGGAAGCCTCTTTCTTGTCGGCCTGGCAACCTTGTTGCGATTTCAGGTCGGTGTAGTTTTTGTAATGATTCTAGCAATATTGTTGTATCAAAAAAAATGGAAACATCTTGGCATAGGCTTTCTAGTAGGACTTGTGATTTTGGCGGTCCAAATTTCAATAGACTATGCTTCAAGTAAACCTTTTTTAGGCAGCCTTGTGGCCTATCTTGAAATAAATAAAAATGGAGGCGCTGAGTTTGGAGTCACCCCTTGGTATACAACTTGGTTGACCTTTTTCGGGCTTTTTCTTTTTCCAATTTCGTGGCCAATTCTTAAACCGGGGTGGGTAAAATCGACCCAAACTCAAATTGTAGTTGGGTTTGTAATTGGTTTTGTTCTATTGCACAGTTTAATGTCTCACAAAGAAGAGCGATTTTTATTTCCGATTGTTCCTGTAGGCGTTTTTTTGATTTTACTTTGGATTCAACAAACGACCCAGCATAAATACACGATCAGGTTTTTTGTTCCCATATATGGATTACTAAACGCAGGATTTTTAGTTTTAGGGCTTTTTTCAAATAGCCAAGGAAGTGTCGTCGATCCAATTGCGTCTTTGTCTGCAATTAAAGAGAAAACACTGGTAGTTGATGTGGAACCAAAATTTGGGGTCTACGGTTTACGAGAATTTTTCTTTACACCTAACCTAGAATACAAAGAAATTCCTGCAGCAGCTGAACTTAATAGTTTTTTGAGCCCACGTACTCAGGATACAAATTTGCAAATCGTAATTTTAACTGGAAATTCACAAGCTCTAATGCCCATTGCTAATTTGGAATGTGAGCCGCCGCAAAAATTTCATTCCTGGAGCGACCAAATCGTTTTTTATTTAAACCCCGAAGCAAATTATCGTCGCGCTCCAACTTGGCGTTCCATTTGTCATCCGATTCACAAAGCTATAACAACGCTCTAGCAAAAATTGTATTTTTACTGGACGGCCCCAGATTTTGTTCTGTACTATACAATCTGCAATGCTTTTTTTATTGGAGTAACGAATGTTATTGAAAACATTTTTAATATTTAGTGCCTTTTTTTCTTCACAATTTACTTTCGCCCAGACAGGAGTACCGCTTCGGGTAATGTCTTTTAATACTATGTGCCGCTCTTGTGATGTTGGATTGCACAATGGAACATTTGAACAACGCCTAGAATTCATGGCTGACACTATTAAGCGAAATGATCCCGACCTTATTAGCCTTCAAGAATTTGAATCACCGGTTGATGTTCAAGATTTAGAATATTTGTTAGATGGTCGCTATCAGAGTTTTTATAAACAAATTTCACTTTGGCCAGCTACTGATGAAGTTTTAATGGTTCGTCGCGACCGTTTTGAAATTTTAGATACATGGAGTGGCTGGGTCGGTCCCAATTTTCCAAAATTCAGCTGGGGCTGGAAAACTAGAATTCCTCGACGATTTACCACGGTTAAGGTTAGGGATTTAATAACCAAAAAAGAAATCGTACTTATGGGCAGCCATTTTGATAGTACAACATTAAATCGAGATCCAAGTGCGGAATTGGCCAACAAATTGTTTTCCCAGGAAGCCGGTAATATAATTTTTGCTGGCGATACTAATATCTACACACAGGATGCCTCTTATAAAACTTTAATTGGTGATAAAATGGTAGATACCTATACCGTGGCAGAAAATATTATTTCTAACTTAGGCTCAGCGACTTTAGGCCAATCAGCATGCAGCGATGGCGTTTCTCGCCCATGGCCAGATTGCCGAATTGATCACATTTTAACTTCCAAAAATTTGGGCTGGAAAATAAAAAATTGGATTGTAGATCTAAAAACGTACTACCGTGGCAAAACAGTCTCGGATCATCGTGCGGTAATGGTCGAGCTTTACTAAATCTATCTCTATCAGCTTAGGACAAGTTCGCTTTTGGAGCTGACATATTCAATTTTCTCAAAATGAGAAATTTCTATCATAAATACTATTGATACGTGACAAGATACGTGACTAGCTTTCCTATACGACCGACAAAAGAAAATACACGAATTCTATACCAAAGCGATCTCAATCTTTTCTGTTAGGTTCCGAAAATGCAATTGATCGCTGTGGGGAATTTATTATCTTGGGGGAATGTCATGAGTGTATTTAAATGGAACATTATTTTTAATCAAAAAAACAAACCGAAAATACTTACGTATACCTTAGTGGTTTCGCTGTTAAGTCTTGGCTTCCTATTTCAAAACTGCAGTAAAAAAAGCAGCAATGATTCGTCTTCAAATTTGGAACAGGCCTCTCAAGCTGAAGATGAATTGTTTTCTTTGATTGAAGAATCCGAGATGCTTCAGCAAAAACTAGCATCCTTTGATATGAATGCCGACAAAGATTCTGAAATGCTTCAATCGACTAATAAAGTGATTACAGGACTCAGAGGCAAAACAGATCAAATAATGAAAATGATCAAAACTGATGGCATAGCTTCTAACAGCAACGACGTCTTAAAAGAAGTCGACATGCTTCTTAATCTAGTTTCTAAAGCTCGAGATATTCAAGTGACCTATGATTCTATTCGCCGTGATAGACTACTTGATATTAAGTTCAGCAATCTAATTCAACAAATCAAAGACGAGCTCGGTCAATTTAAAGTATTGGTAGAAACTCGTTTTAGTACGATTGAATCCACTATTAAAAGCCTTGATGGACGAATGGTCGCTTTGAAAGGCGCCTTTGAAAGCTTTGTTGAATCGTCTACTGCGGAAGATCGAGTACTCAAAGCCGCATTGACTACTCTTGAAACTACGACAGATAAACGAATTTCAGATTTACGATTTCAAGGGCAAAAGCTAGCAGAAGAACTGCAAAAACAAGCTAATACGTCTCAAGAAGCAAAAGATGCATTACTTAAAGTAACTGAACTTCAAAGTAAACTGTGTGCTAACGATGCCAATGGAAAGGCGATTATCATAAATAATTGTCTTACCGTTGATAAAATTGACTGCAAAACCTTGATCCCCAATTCAGCGCAGTTTGTTGAAGCTGTAAATCAATGTCAGTTGCTGCTAACAATCGTTAAAAATCACGATAGTCAACTTCAGGCTCTGCGAACTGTTGACGAAAAACAAAACGGATTGATCGACGGCATTATTCAAAGTGTGAAGACTTTGAATACTCAAGTTCTAACAGCGACAGAGGCACTAGCTGAAATGAGCACGGTACTTAAAGCTTTTGATGCCAAAATATCTCAGATTGATGAACGCTTGATGATTCTTGAATTTAAAGCGAAAAAAACGGAAGCAGCCGCTTCTATACGTTCACGGGCCAACTTTACTCTTTCTTGGATAACTCGCCGGACGGCCGATATAAATTACTTTTATTGTGATGTAGCTACGAATGCAGCCCTGAATAAATTTGACTACGAAGCGGGAATTCAAAATTGGTCCTTCTGCAAAGAGAAACTATCTATTTTGAATGAAGCTCAAATGATGACTCAGGTCGCTTTAACTTTTGCCAACGAATTAGAATCTGTAAATGTGGACACGAAATGTACCGCCACTATCAGTTCTGCCGGTAATGCTATCGCTGAAGGCATCGCAATGAGCGATCTTACTCGCGATGATATCGCAAAAGAAATCATCACAAAATGTGTTAAAGGCGGGCCAGCATACGCAAAAGTATTAATGTTAAACTCGGTTAAATTTCTAACCCAACTTGGGCCTGATCATAGAACCTATGAATACATGGGTAAATTAGCTCCCATTGCCTCTATTCTATTTTTGGGCGATGTTTGGGAAAAGTCATCTGGAAAAACTGCTGCTTTTGAAAACGTAGATCCTACCTCTACAGAATTGAAAGATACTTATTACGGTCGAATTGAAAGACTTTTTGTAAATCGTTATGTTGAAAATATTTTTCGAGTCAATGGGAAGTTTCCCGAAGATCCAAACAGTATTCAAGTTCCCGCAAACCTTGGGTATGTATTTACTAAAAAACAAATCACCGATGGTTCAGCTATCGGTGCCGCTAACGGCAGCAATTATTTAACTCGACTACGCAATTTAGAAGTTAATTGCACTGATTGCGGGTTTATCATGGCCGATCGAAATTCGCCTTCCTACGGTCCTGGCCATGTTCGATTTGCCTATCCAATCGATTCGCGAATGGATCGATGCCCAGTGGATGATGATCTAATTGTCCAGCACGACAGTTCCTTTTATGGGTATCACATCTCTTACAGTCACGTCGTAGAAAATTTTCAACCGGTTCTGGTGGCCGGAAATCACTTGGTCGTTGCAGACACTGCTGACAATGTAAAAAACGGAAACTTCACTCAGTCAGCGGATCGAATCATTGTGCCACGAGCAGGTTTTGAACCGGCTCAAATTCCAACTCGTTATGTTTTGCGGGCCACTAAGCCGTACGGCAATGCCTATGCTCGACCTAGCTGCGCAAAATTTACGCTTGTGCCAATGTTGCGAAAAGATGAATGGGTAAAACCAACATCATTGGCAGATTCTGAGGGGCTATCACAGTTTTTAACTGGATTTAGTTCTACATTTTTTGACAGAGCCTGCGCTGCCAAGGATTTCCCGGTTGAAGTTTACTCTTCTGGAAAACCTGGAAAACGCGGCATAGCGTCCTACAACGAAGATCGCGATCCACGCAATAAAATAACTCTTTTGCGAGAATCGTGGTCGCAACCAGACGGTGACAATGCGTCTGGCAAAGCACAAAGCCTAGTTACCTCTGACAATACCCAATTGACAAAAGACTATTTTGTTTTCAAAAATGCAGACATTCCATATACCGGCAGAGCCGTCAGTTTTGGCAAAGCCAATCCATTTTTCCGAATGAAAACAGACAAAACTTCAATTAGTGGTACTGATTTTATCAGAGACACAGAATTCAATTCAGGGTACTTTGTACAGGAATGTGGGTTTTGTAAGCGCGACGGAGACTTAGCAAATTTGAATCCTAAGTGCGATCCTACTTTCATAAAAGACAACTAACTGTTATCTATTTAAGTAGGAATGATTAACAAACGCTTTTTTTATGCTTTTTTAGTATTTTTTTCTCTGTCAGCCAGCGCAGAATACATCTATCCTACGTGTATTCGAACGCTGAAGGCATTTTCCAGTGTCGATAGTCGAAGTAAAGAGGTTTACAAAATCGAAGTGGGCTCAGTTCTGGATGTCGAAAGCTTTAATTTTCAAGAGCAAATTTTTGTTGTCAGCCTGGGCGACAAACATTGGAGAATAAATCAAAAATTTATTGAGCCCTTGCCGGCAGACCAATGCCGAAAAGCGAAGCCCCTTGAACAACCTTTCAGAACGACACGGTACACAGTGTTCACAAGTGTATTTGCTAATTCAGCGAATAGTAGCTTTAACAATATTAAAACAAAGGTACCCAATCCTAGTAGTGTCTCTTCCCTTGCGAATCCAATTGTGGACTCCATTGAAAAGGGCGCTGGTTATGAAATTGGATCCTGTATAAGCTCGCCGATTGGAAAATGGAAAATTTCTGGCAATTATTGTGCTTCCTATATCAGTCAAAAATTTAAAGTATCCAAACGACCAAATCCAACACCGCCCTCTGATCAAATTTCATTGGCTGAACTCACCACCGAATATGAAAATTACCAATATCAAATGTTTTCGGCATCGATGGACCTTACCGGAAAACTATGGGAGCGAAAAAGCCAGGCCATTAAAATCGGCGGCCTAATTTCAGCAGATTATTATCTAGGAGAAATGAAAAAGTTTGAATACAGAACAGGTACAGTCTTTAAGGCCGAAAATAATTCGATTTCTACGGGGCCATCAGGAACCAATCTAAATTTTGGGCTTTTAACGGAATACGTTTATTCCTTCGATACCAGCAATTTACTTAAATCAGTTGGATTGCGACTAGACTATAAAATAGATGGTGAGACTGGGCTCAGATTAACTTTTGGATTTTAATAGACCTAATTTAGCTGGACCGAAGTGATAGTTCAACACGATTGTAATTGAGGATAACTTTGTCCAATTTGCTCTGTAAAATTAAGATTCGAGCCTTATTTTTTTCCTTAACTATCGCGTCTTTAAGAGACTTCATTTCAGCTTTTAGACTATTTGAAAGTGTCAAATCAGAAAGAAATTTAGAATCTGCTTCCTCTACTTTTTTTAATTGTGATGAAAACTCTGTGGCTTTCACAAGAGAACTATCAGCGAGGCACTGTGATCGTTTTTTAACAATTCCAGCGTCGCTTGAATTCAAGCCACATTGGACATCCGTCTTTTTCTGAAGCTCCTGATTCCGAGAGAAAGTCTCATAGGCGATTTCTCCGCTCAAACCCGTAAGGCCAATGGCAATCCATTTTCCCAGCATGATGCGACCAATATTTAATACTGACAACAAATAGCCGGTCCCTTTAAAAAATACCACGGTTAAAACAGCAGCTGCAAAACGTCCACGAAGGCTTGATTTTTTAATCGCCGACACGAAGAAGTTTCTCATCAATGGATCTCTGGGATAGCATTCCATTAGCGCTCTGCTAAACTCTGAATTCCTCAATACAAATTCAATTTCGGGTACATCGCCGTTGTAGTCAAAATTAGAAATCGCTTGCCGACTGGCTGCTGAACTTAAATAATTTAAAAGCTGACTGAATTCCTTTGAAGGGAAATACCCAGCACGTAATTTATCCTGTTCATTTCCATTTATATTTATTGGAAGAATCCGTGTACACGCGTCCTTGGTTGCCTGATAAACTCGTGCATCGTCCCACGTGGTACCGTGAGACGAAAAAGTAAAAAATAAAATAAAAATCGTTACTATATTGAACATAAATGTTTCAATATTTACTCAACTCCATAACGGACTTTAAGTGCGTTCACAATTGAACTTTCCATCTGAAGATGCCCGTCAATTATGGCCAAGCTTCGCTGGTAAGCTTCAATGTTCTTGTTTTCAAATTTAACTTCTGTGAATCCAAATCCGGCGGTAAAACCACTAAAAACAAAAATCGCCACGTTAGCGAAAAATACTCCACGGCCCAATTTCACTGCCATGCTACCAGAATCATTTACTCCCCAAACAATAGCTCCAGCAACCCCAGACACGGCGTCGACTAAATAAAACATGGGATGGGAAATTATGTTGTAGGTAATATGTTGGGAATTATTAGCCAAAGCTTTATCTAAGGCGTCCTGAAGACTGCTTTGTTCTGAGCGCAGAAGCGTTTGCAATTTGACAATATTATCAAGGGTTTGGGCCAAAAAAATCTTTCTTTGTTCGACACTCATAAGATCAAGTGCTTCCAGAGCCATTTTTTGTGCGGCACGACCTTCAATTTTCAATGACGTTGCAAGGTCAATAGCAACATTACTTTGAGTCATTACTTCGCTTCCGTTTGAAGCTTCGACAGCAAAAGAAACTGAAGTAAGAGTTAAGGACACGGCCAATATAACGTTCAAGAATTTCATAATCGACTCCCAATAGAGGTTTGTTGTTCGCCTTTAATTGAAAAGCAATTTTTGATCCATGATTGCCCAGCTTCTATTGAAAGCAAATGGTCATTAAAAAAAAGCGACAAAAATAGTTAAACAAAAAATGTCTACTGTATTTCATTTGGATAGTAAAATTTTTAAAAAAAATCTTTTGATCAATCAGAAAGCATTACCCAAAAGGGAATGCAATAGAGCGATTTGGCTCCAGCTTTGCAAATTTAAACTAATGTGTTTTTCGGAATGCTAGCCATTCCTTACCCAGGCTCCTTTCATAAAGTTGTCGCTGTTTACAAATATAATCAAATGACCAACTCGGTGGTAAATGAAAACACAAATCAACCGCTCTTGAATGGCTCACTACACTTTCCACTATGCATAGATTAGACCTATTTAGTGCCAAGGATTTGTTCGATTTTAAGTAATAGTCTGGCAAAGTCGTCTTCATTTTTTACAATGGATTTTGCAAAATACTTGGAAGGCTCGACAAATAGATCATGCATTGGTTTAACCTGACTTTCAAATTAGTTTTTTACGCCTTCAGGTGTCCTTCCTCGTTGTTTGGTATCCCGCTCGAGGCGACGGCTAAATCGCAGATCTTCAGCAGTTTCAAAAAATATTAAATCATCAAATACATTTCTTAATTTAGTCGGGTGAAAAATTAAAATACCGTCGATTATTATCAGCTTCTTGGGCGCTACGGTTTTCGTCTGATTTTTTCTAGAATGGGAATGGAAATCATAAAGTGGAATTTCAACTGGCTGGCCAGTTTTTAGTGTTTGGGCATGGTTTGCCAATAAATCAAAATCAATGCTATCTGGATGGTCAAAATTTACTGACCCGCCGTCAAAATCAAATTTTTTACTTTGATCATGATAATAGTTGTCCTGGCAAATAATATCGCATTTATCGGCCCCCAGTAGCCCCAACAACGTTTCTGCAAAATAAGTTTTACCTGAACCGCTTCCACCGGAAACGCCTAGGATAAAAACCTTATTTGGTTTGATAGAGGCGGTCACCCGCGTCTCCTAGCCCTGGCACCAGGTAACCATTTTCATTGATTTCTTTTTCTATGTTGAGAGTAAAGATTTCTACGTCAGGGTGAAAATTGTGAATGCGTTCTTTGGCAAATTCACTGAGCAAAATCGTAAGAATTTTAATTTCCTTCACTTCATAGCTTTTCAATCGATCAATGGCGGCAATCATTGTGTCAGCTGTTGACACCAAAGGATCACACAAAATCGCCATACGCCCTTTTATGTCTTCGGGCATTTTAAAATAGTATTCGACTGTGTTGTGAATAAATTTGTCGCGGTAGATTCCGATAAAACCTGCTGAGGCAAAAGGGATCACCGACAAAACTGAATCCAGCATTCCATTTCCAGCCCGCATAATAGAAACTATGACTGGCGCCTTTACAATTCGCTGTATGGTTGCCTTAGCAATTGGAGTTTCAATTTCCAAAGTATTAAATTCTTTCCAGTCCCGCATAGCTTCGTAGGCTAGCAATACGCTGATTTCTTTTACTAGATCACGAAATTCAACTGAATTGGTTCGCTTGTCGCGCAAATAGCCTAGTTTATGTTTTAACAAAGGATGATCGATCACTCGAACTTTGGATTCCATTTATACCTCTTACTTAGTTTCAAATAGTAACTAACACAAAAAAATGTTCTTAAAAAACAGTCCCGTCGCTTTTAATCTGAATAGGCGGATCCCCACTTGGTCGCTTTTCCATAGCCAAGAACCGACCAGCCCACCACGTTCCGCCTTCTAATACTTTAGCGAGTGGAAAATTTTCTGGTGTTTTGCCCAAAGCATTTTGCACATCGGCGCAAATCAAATCTAAAAAATATATAGTCAGCGCACGCCATTCAACTACCAACTGTGAATCGGGTGACCAAGATTGGGAATGCTGTGAACCGTCTTTTAAACTTACTAGACCCGAATCCACAATCAATCCTCCATTGCGGTATTCAGCAAGCCCAGTCAGTTTTTCTACGCCGACGACCTTAAAGCCGGCTTCTTCGATGGGTTCAATCAAGGAGTACGTCATCCACTGAGACAGCTTATGAAACGGAACTAAAGATTTTAAAGTCGTAGTTTTGTTCAAATCACTATGAACCCAAATATCGCCTAGATTCAATGCCCCTGCCGTTAAACGCCCGGGCCATATAGGTCCGAGTCCATCTAAAACGGCCCTTAAAAGGCCTTCCGCCGGAATGGTTTTTCCAAATTTTTCAACTAGGTAATCCAAAATATTTCCTGGCCGGCTATTTTTAAATATTTTTTTATTATCTACAGCAGATGCTAAGTTGTTTAACAACAATCGACGCCCGTCCACACCAACCAAAGGGTTTTTATCAGTTACTTGAAAAAAAGAATTTATATCAGAATTTGAAATGTTTTTTAACCCACTGGAATCTGCCCGCATACTTTTGCGATCCGAACTCAGGGCACCTGATAAAAACAGCTCTAGGCTTGCAAGTCCCAAGCCTTCGGATCTATTGAATGTTTTTCCAGATGATTTTTCAAGATACGTCCAGGGCGCGCCAGCCCCAGCGTCTAATAATACAGAAGTTATTACGAGATCTAATTTTATGCGTGCCTTTTCAAGTGCATCGGCATTGATTTTTTGATCCAGTGTTTTCACGCGATCAATTCCACCGGCCCGGAAGTGTCCCCAGCGAGAGTGAAATGGAATATTCAGATCTGGATAATTTTTCTTAATTACAGTCAAAACATAATCCACAGTCGGTTTTAATTTTTCAGGATGAAATTCAAATAATCCTTTGCCAGCTAGGGTTCTTTCAAAAACAGACTTCGCTTGGTCCCGAATCGCCTTGGGCGAAAAAAGATAGTCGATTTCTTCGGCAGTAAGCTGGATTTGATTACTCAATGTTACGTCCTTTGACCTTTTTTAACTGATCGCTGGTTTTTGGAGTTTCCTTGTTAAAATAGCCAGCCGCTTTTTTTGCTTCCATTTCTACTTGCGCATCTTGCGGAATCAAATGATCAGGTATGGAGATTCGATTGACGACTTTGATGCCGCTGCCAACAATAGCATCGTATTTCATGTTGCTCATCGAATGCAGATTGTGAATGGTATCAATTCCAAAAAATTGCAAAACATCAGGCATTAATTCTTGAAATCGTGCATCTTCAACGCCAGCCACACACTGAGTGCGCTGAAAATAAGTGGCCGCTGTGTCCCCGCCCTCTTGACGTTTGCGTGCATTGTATACAAGGAATTTAGTGACTTCACCCAGTGCTCGTCCTTCTTTTCTGTAATAGACGATAATTCCAACACCACCACGTTGAGCTGTTCGGGCCGCGTCTTCGATTCCATACATCAAATAGGGACGACAGGTGCAAATGTCAGATCCAAATACATCTGATCCATTGCACTCGTCATGAACTCGGCAAGTGAGTTCCACTTTGTTGTTCGCAAGATCTTTGGGATCCCCAAAAATATAAGCTGTCGAACTGCCAATAGGAGGCAGGCACACTTTCAAATCGGGCCGTGTGATTAATTCAGGATACATGCCGCCTGTTTCTTGGAATAAAATTCGGCGTAGTTCACCTTCGTCAATTTTTAATCGTTCTGCAATACCAGGCAAATACCAAACCGGATCCAAAGCCACTTTGGTAACTTTGATATCGCGATTTTCACGTACGATTTTTCCGTCGACTTTTAAGCGACCCTTTTGAATGGCATCTTCAATTTCAGGTAATTGCAAATGCGCTTGGGTTACAGCAATCGTTGGGCGAATATCATAGCCCTTATCAAATAGTTCTTTGAAATTAATTTGTGGATCCAATCCCCAGGGATCAATAGAAACCATTTTCGAAGCATCAAACCACTGCGGATATGGCCCAATCGGGACAGGACTTTGTGTGTTGTTTAAATCTGGTTTATGCGATGTCGGAAATTTTCCGCTGGCAATGGATAAGGCGCGATAAATTGTATAGCTGCCACCATGCGTGCCGATCGCATTGCGCGCGTTTGTATTTGTACTGGACGCAACGATGGGTCCACGGGCCATGGGGGATTTTGCACCCCAATGCACCGGCAACGTGTCGCGATGTTTTAGATTGGATTGCGACGCAATGATAACGTGATTAGATCGCTCGTTTACTTTAGGCATTTTCAAAACTCCTTAGGACATCCAGTTGGAGTCGCTTTGCGGCTCCCACTTTGTTGTAATTTTCTTAATGTTTGACCATAAATCCAAACTGTATGGCCCAGTCATATCGCCATGACCAAATTTAGAGGCGTTGGTTCCTCCAAACGAAAAGGGCTCTCTGGGAACCGGCACACCCACATTGATTCCTACCATGCCGGTCGATGCATCACGAGCCACTCGATCGGCAAGGGCTCCGTTCGATGTGAAAACGCTGCACGCATTACCGTATTCAATACTGTTTTCAATTTGCATCGCTTCGGAAATATCTTTGCAATGAACAATGCTCAGTATCGGACCAAATAGTTCGTTCGTACTGGCTTCAGAATTTTTGCTGACATGATCTAAAATGGTGGGACCGATCCAGTTTCCACCCTCCATACCTGCTGGTGCTTTGGCTTTACGTCCATCGAGCAAAATTTTAGCGCCCGTTTTTTCAGCGCGATCAATGGCGCTTTTTAAAAACTCAACTTGCGCGTGCGTAATGATCGCACCCATTGAACTTCCCAATTCCAGGGACGCTGCACGATTTACAATTTTTTGAATGTGAGTAGTTACATCACCTACGGCAAGTAAGACCGAAGCTGCCATACATCGTTGCCCCGCACAGCCTGTAAAGGAATCTGAAATGCCAACGCCGCTTAGTTCTGGATTGGCGTCAGGTAGTAAAACGATATGATTTTTAGCGCCGCCTAGGGCAAGCACGCGTTTTCCTAAATTTGTTCCACGTTGGTAGACTAATTTAGCAATTTTTGTCGACCCTACAAAACCGATTGCTTTAACGTGCGGATTATCAATAATTGCTTCCACCGTTAAACCGCCACCATGAAGAACTGTGAATAGTCCCGCAGGCAGGCCCGCTTCATTCAGTGCATTGGCAATTTTAAGCGCAGTCAATGGAGCTTTGTCCGATGGCTTCCAAACGTAGGCATTGCCCAAGGCTAAAACAATGGGAATGGTCCACATGGGAACCATCGCCGGAAAATTGAACGGAGTGATGTTCGCAACAACACCCAAAGGCTCGCGTTTAAATTCGCAGGTTACCCCGCGCGAGATTTCTAATTTTCCACCTAGATCTAAATTTTGAATGGAAAGAGCGTACTCAAGAACTTCGATGCCTTTGTTTAGGCCCGCTCTGGCTTCATCAAACGTTTTTCCACATTCGGCACTTTTTAAATGTGAAATTTCATCTTGATCACGAAGCAAGATCGCTCGAAAGTTAAATAAAATTTTACTGCGTTCTTTGATTGGCAATCGCGCCCACTCTTTTTGAGCCGCGGCGGCTGTCTGCAAAGCCTGATTAATTTGCGCAGGTGAAGGAATCGAATATTCGCCAATAGTTTTACCAGTGTAAGGGGACATCACAGGTTCGACGCCCAGCTCCCCTTTGACCCAAGATTGATTAATATAGTTGTGACAAGTTACCTTGTCTTTGGGCATTATCGTTTTCATGATCACCTCGAGCTAGCAAGAATAGATCATTTACCCCAGAGGAATCCAGACAAACCATCACAGTTGACGCATCCCTGTAACCTCTATTGCAATTAAAATATCTAGTAAGGAAATAAAATGAAGAAAATCAAGGTAGGTATAATTGGTTTTGGCCTTTCTGGCCGATATTTCCACAGTCCTCTTATCTTAGCGCACAGTGGATATAAAATTGAAGTGATCCATTCGTCTCGGTTCGATGAGGTTCGGGAAACGATGCCGGACGTGAAAATAACGTCTGATCCCTATGAACTAATAAATGATCTGAATCTGGATTTAGTAATAAATTGCGCGCCCAATTTATATCATTTTTCGTATTCCGCGGCGGCGCTTGAAAATGGCAAACACGTTGTGGTTGAAAAGCCTTTGGTAAATACGCTTGAAGACGGTCAAAAATTAATTTCACTTGCTGAAAAGTCGGGTAAAACTCTGTCTGTTTTCCACAATCGGCGTTGGGATTCCGATTTTTTAACGG
>JAYVPD010000273.1:0-3177 GCA_043757515.1 Pseudobdellovibrionaceae bacterium | reverse complement strand
TACACTAGCGTTTCGACGGGGGTTCACAGCTTTCAAGTCCGGGGAAAAAATGCAGCAGGTACGTTGTCCTCCGTTACATCAGCGAACTGGGTGGTTGACTTGACACCACCAACAAAGCCAGTATTGGTGCAAAATGTAAATGTAGTAACTAATTTAACAAATGCTAATTTTAGTTTCAGTGCCAACGATGCCTCTGGTATTGCCAGTTTTCAATGTTCTTTGGATAACTCCAAGTATCAAACTTGCGTAAGCCCACTAAGTTTAAATTCTCTAAACTCAGGAAACCATGCTTTTGGGGTGAAGGCCGTGGACCTTGCTGGCAATTTATCTGCAACTTCTCAGTTTTCGTGGCTGGTCGATACCAATCCGCCCACTCTGCCGGTGATATCGAGTACTATTTCTGGAGGAGTCACTGATCAAAACAGCGTTTTAATTTATTTCCAATCGACAGACGCGGAGTCCAGAATAAAAGATTATTCGTGCATTTTAGATGGTGTAGCAACTTCCTGTGTTACAAGCCCAGTTCAAATTTCATCCTTGTCAATTGGGCTTCATAATTTTTCGATCATGGCCAATGACAATGCCAACAACCATTCAGATCAGGCAACCCTGACCTGGAGGCGGGTTGACGCAATCACACCTCCAAATGTTTTTGCTCGCCGAGAACCAACCTCATTACCTTATGATTTTTCAAATGACTCTCAGTCTCTTGGCACTAGCATTGGGCTTCCAGAGTTCAATATGCCCTTTGCTTCGTTTCAGCCCCAGACGCTTTATACATCGAGCATAACTTTGGCATCAAGCGGAATATACGTATCTAGTGCTTGTGGAGTTTTCAAGTCAACTGACAATGGAAACACATTTGCATCCTTGAGTTTACCTGGACTTGATGAATATCCGTTTTCGTCAAATATAATCAGATCAGCTTTTTTTGTTGATAACAATAACATTTATATTGGCACTCTTCGGGGACTCTATGCTTCCTTTGATGGTGGGGCCTCGTATAGTTTGATTTTGGATCATGAAAAAGGGCAGGCTATTTTAAATAACAATCGGCCACCTTGTACCAGCGTCAATCTTGGGGAGAATTTTTTAGTACATACGATATATGCAAAAGGTTCGACTATATTATTGGGCACAGGAATGGGACTTCTCGTTTCCCACGATTCGGGAAAAAATTTCAACATACCCACGGCAAAAAGTAACGGCTATTACCTTCCGCCACTCAGCGATGTTTTTAATATTGTACAATCGGGTACCAATATTTTTATCACAGTATTGCAAGGAAGTGGTGCGGCGCATTTGTATCGCGTCGTTAGAAATTTGGGTGATGAATGTGAAATTAATCCGACGGTGCCTGATTTTGGCCTGATGGTTTCGTCGGACAACGGCGATTCATTTGTTCCTGTCGGGTCCGGTAGCGCCGGTCCAGGCGGCTATTCGCTTGCTGTTCAGGCAAATAAAATTTATTTTGGATCAAAAGAAGGCAATAAGCTTTTAGTTTCGTCTGATGGCGGCCAGAATTTTTCAGAATCACCAAGTTCAGGGGCCCTGTACCCTTGGCAGCCGATTGCAATAGATAACAGCGGAAGTGTATTTACCATTGGTTTTGAAAAATACACGCGACCGCTGGTTAAGTCGACTGATTTTGGACAGAGTTTTTCTCAAATAAAAACAATTCAAAATATTCCAAGTAATTTTATAGTTGCCACTGATATCAAAACTGCCGGCAATTCAGTTTACGTTGCAACGGATCGTGGTATTTCAATATCGAATGATGGTGGAGTTACCTTTTCAAAACAAAAAAATTATTCCTCGAGTTTTTGCGGGTATCCATGGTGGCTTAAATCTGGAACCATTTCTGGCGCTGCGAACCACACCTATATTTCTCAGTCTAGAGAAATATGGCATTCAACAAATGCCGGCAAATCTTTTGAAATTTCAGGTCAATTCAATTTAAGCAGTACTGAATTGATGACTTCCGGAAGTAGCGTATATCTTTCAAATCCTGATCAAAATTCAAATTTCCTATTTTCTTCTGATTCGGGAAATTCATTTTTGGAAAAGCCGTCAGGATTTAAAGACCCGGTGACAAACCTATTTTATAATAAAATTCCTAACTCTGTTGGTGGATTTTTTTATGTTTCGTCTGATAGTTCTAACCTGCTCAATTTGGTAAATCTTTCGGGCTCACAGCATGTTTTGAGCGCTTACTCGAATGCCAATCGAATCGTCGCTGCTATCTCTGATGGCACCTTTGCGACCTACGAAAAAAACTCTAGCGGTCAGGGAGTCCTGGTTTACAAAAAATCAATGCCAGGTATCGGTGGTTATGGGATTCAAAAGGGCCGAGTTCGCTCCCTAAAAGGAAATATTTACGTCGTGTCCGATCGTCTTTGGGCTTCCTATGACAATGGAAGTACTTTCTCTGTTGTTACGGGCTCGCCATCATGGGGTGTAGAGATTTATGAAAGTGATGGAAAAATCTATTTGACGACAATTGATGGGTATCTTTATATTTCAACAGACAATGGACAATCATTTAGGCCAATGGTTGCATACTTGGAGTAATCAGCACGAGTCAGTAACTACCGGCAGCGCCGGTAGTATGGAATGTGTGAACCGCTTCGAAGCGGTCAAGCCAGCGTCCGCTGGCAGGCCCTACTGTTTAAATAAATTTAACTGTTCAAGTCGTTGATCTTCTTTTTCCTGATTCCTTATGTATTCACGAATCACAGTCTCATCGCGCCCGACTGTTGTTATGAAATATCCTCGCGCCCAAAAATTGAACCCCGTATAGTTTTTCAATCTACCAACGAAATTTCTTGCTATAAAAATCGCACTCTTACCTTTTACAAATCCTACAACATCAGAAACTCGATACTTTGGTGGCACTGTAATCAGCATATGAACATGATCTGGCATTAGATGCCCCTCTTCCAGCTGGGCACCGCTTCGGGCAACCAGATCTCTCAAAACTGGTCCCAGCTGCTCCTTTAACTTGCCGTAGATTAGTTTCTTTCGATATTTTGGAATAAATACCAAGTGATATTTGCATTCCCATTTCGTATGGTTTAATTTATCGTAACTTTTCATCCTAACTCCTTTCCGTGTGACTTTGAGCGGTTCACGGTTAGGAGACTTTCAGACGACCGCAGGAGCTGTCAAACGCTAGGA
>JAYVPD010000272.1:0-3206 GCA_043757515.1 Pseudobdellovibrionaceae bacterium | reverse complement strand
ATGGAGAGTTTTTCTCTTCAAGTCTTTTTTAAATATTTTAATTTTACGGTCTTTGATACAGGAAAAGTCTGACAGGTTTTTACAACTTTTGGATGCTCATCGGTTTCAAATCCTGAAATAGTTTTAATTTCGCCAGCGATAATTTCTGCCTGGCAGTAGGCGCAAACGCCTTCTAGGCAGGAATAGGGGGGTGATACTTGAGCCCGTAAACACGACTCAAGTATAGTTTCCTTATCGTTTCCTTCAATTTCAAGTTCCGTGTCGTTGATCTGGACGGTGATTTTCATTTGGGAATTCCGTTTTATTGTTTCTTTTCAGAAAGTTCAAACTCTACGGAATATTTAAGATATCCAAGAATTTCATACTTCACTAAATCAATGGGGCTTCCAAGGTGTTCCGCGACGGGATAAAATAGCAATTGTTTTACACGCCACCGCAGGGACACTTCAGAATCCCAATTTTGAAAACGAAGATTAGTTTTGGTTTCACTTGATAGCTGATCTATTTTAGCTATGGCTTCAGGGTCTATCAGAAAACTCAAATCAAATTCTAAATTCACAGGGCGACTGTTAGTTGCGGTTAGCTGATTTGAACCGATCTCGGGGCTCGTGCACGGTTTAGTGAAGCTGATTTCTGGATGTTCACCGTTGTAAGTAACATTTGGAGCTTCTAGTACTAAAGTCATAGTGGGGTAAAGCTCGCACAAATCATACGTTTTTTCAGCCGACACTAATTTCAAATTTTCAAAGTTAATATATAATGTCTGTGATTTAAAATACCAATCCCAAGAAAACAGAATGGCTTTTTTGATTTGCTTTTTTATTTCACCACTTAAGGGCCTATCGTTTATAACAATACGCGTATCACCGGATTCCTTAGTGTGAGGCAGAGATGAGGGCAAACGGGAATCGTGATTTTTCAAGAACCAAAGTGCGGTTGCGATACCGGTCAATAAAAGTATAGAAATAATAAGTCGTTTCATCAATACTCACATCCCAGCGATTTTAAGTCGCTGGCCGATAATTTAGTTCGTATGAAAAGCGAAGACAGCGTGTACCACATGACTGTGGGTTTTACTAAACCGTGTTTTAAGCCCAGTCCATGACCTAATTCATGAACAAGTAAGCTTCCAAAGTGGACTTGTTTTGGATCAACCGATTCTTTTGAATAGTAAGTAAAATCTTTGAAATTTACTCGAATGTCCGCTTCGTTAATAAGAGTACCACGGTATTTTACAATTGTAACGGCTTGCTGAGTTTGCTTGTTTGCATCCCAATCGGTAAAGCCAACTATCGAGTTTTTTAAATCAGTGGTTGAGGATTCGATAGTGTCTAGTTGTGTGAGATTAATTTTTAAAACTTGTTTTCCTGCCGACTTATTCCAGTCTTCGGCGGCATCGACTATGTCCTGGTGAAATTCAGTGGGAATGGTTTTCGACACAAAGAACTCGATCGGTACGTTTGACTTCCAGGAAACGCGCTGACCAAAATCATTTTGAATATATCCGCAATCCTCTTCAGCCTCGGTTGCTAGGTAATTGGCGGACTCGGGCCCCACGTAAGTGCCGCGGCTGCAGCCTATTTGAATAAACATAAATAGCCCCAAAATCCCTAGATTTCGGAGTCGAGTTTTCGACCAGAAAAGCATGTCATTTTATCGGATTAGGTCCCTCAAACTAAATCGTAAAAAGGTGCCTAGCACTGTGATTTTTCTAGGGTTGACTAGTCTGCAGAGAGGCTGACACCAAGACGGTGCAAAAAGACACCGATGAAAACATTGTTAAGTATTTGAAATTAAACAATTAAATTAAAATTGGCTTTGGAAGATTTTGGTTCCTTTTTTGCAAGGAATAAAGTTCGGACAATTTGAACTGGAGTCAAAAAGTGCTAGATCTAAGTCGATATCAAAATCTTATGGCCTTTAACGCGGCCCCATTTTTATCGGGGACAGCGGCCGGCCGTGATCTTTTTATTGGCTTTCAGAGCGATACGCTTGAAGTCGCAGAATTGACTGCTGATACCTTTCAGGGGCTGTCCAAGATTTCATTAAAGTCGTCATTGATTCCCAAAGTTTTAAACTCGGGTCTGTCGCCGGTTCAAAGAGACGAAATTGAATCCTGGAATTTGGAAACCAAGCCGTTGCCTAAAAAGCAATCATTACCGTTCAAGGCAAAAAGTTTAAATATAAACGTCACTCAGATTTGTAATTTAAAATGCAGCTATTGTGCAGCCGGTGGCGACGGCACCTATGGTGATCCTGTTAAGCGCCTTGAAATTGAAAAAACTCTGCCGCAATTGGCTTTTTTTATTTCAAAATTGGAATTGGGCGAGAGATTTCATATAAGTTTTTTGGGCGGTGAACCGTTGCTATTTCCGGCGGGCATTCGCGCGATTTGTGAATATGTATCAGCGGCTGCTGTTCAAAAACAAATTCTTCCGACCTACAAAATAACTACGAACGGTACGATTATTAATGATGAAATCGTCCAGCTTTTAAAAGAATTCAAGCCAACACTCGTAATTAGTATGGACGGTGTCCCTGAAGTTGTTGATCACTTTCGCCCCATGAAAAATAATAAATCCACTTCAGAAGCGATTCTTAAAACTCTGGATCAGCTAAATTTAATTCGCGCTGAAATTGGTTCGCTTGCTGTGCATGCGGTGTTTACTAAAGAGCACACTCAGGTATTAGAAACCTATGAATACTTTCGCCAATTTCGATTTGATTGGATCGATTTTATTTATTCTGTGACGGATGAAGACGCCGTTTCAAACAAAGCGTTTATGACTAGTGTAGTAAAAACGGCTGAACGGGCCTGGTCAATTGGCGGCGAAGCGGAACTAAGAACTATCTATTTATTTGATAATTATTTTGACCGTTTGGATTCTCAGGAAAAGCTTGAAAATCACTGTGGACTTGGAAAATCGCTAGCTGTTATTGACAGTCGCAATCAAATTTTCAATTGCCCATGGACAGTTGGTCAGGCTGAAAATAGTCTTGGCCGGGATTCGTGGATTAACGAAACAAAAACCGCTAGCTATGACGAATCAATTATAGAGCGTAACGATTGTGGATCCTGCTGGGCAAAATATATGTGCGGCGGCGGATGTTCCTATGTCCACCAGACCACGTCGAAAAAAGACACCTTGAAGAAAAGTTTGCAATTCTGTGAAAGAACGAGATTTCTATTGGCGCTCAGTATATAC
>JAYVPD010000271.1:0-3213 GCA_043757515.1 Pseudobdellovibrionaceae bacterium | reverse complement strand
GAATGGTCCTCAGGGTGGACAAATATTTAGCCTTAAAAACGGAAAAAATACCGTGGGACGCGCGTCCCAATGTGATATTAAAATTATGGTTCAAGGTGTTTCAAAAATTCATTGCGAACTTACTGTAAGCCAGGACCAAATTAAAGTTACCGATAACAATTCAAGCAATGGTACCTATGTTAACGGGACTCGCATTCAGTCTGCTGTGCTAAGGATCGGCGATAAATTTAGTGTGCACAACGTCTTTTTAGATGTTGTGCCTACGCCGCAAATGAAAGCCAATACAGAACTTATAAGGCAAACCCAGGCGCCCATTCCGCAAATTCAACAAGGATTTATTCCGCAACCACACAATGCATTAGCGCAGCAGCCGATGCCGATGAATTCGATTTACAATCAGCAAGTGCAGCAGCCTCATTTATCTGTCGTACGAGAACCTAAAAATCAAAGACCAGCGCCCAAAGATCTAAAGGAAAAATTTGAAGACTATTTGAACAAAGTTGTTCTTCCTGGTGTCTACAAATTGGCTCAATTATTTGAACTAAAGATTGTGCTTGCTGGTTTTGTCGGTCTGTTTATTTTCGCAGTTACTTTGTTTTCCTTGTTTCCGATGATTACGGTTACAAAAGATAGTATTCAAAGTGAAGCTAGAAAACGGGCTATGTCATTGGCCCGCGCATTGGCGGATACTAATCGACGCGCCATTTCTGAAAATAGTATTTCTAACTTAAGTACGTTTTCAATTGAACGTGAAGACGGCGTCAAAGACGCTTTGATTATAAGTCGAGTTGATGGATCGGTCATGGCTCCGCCTGCAAAAGCTGGACGAACGATGGATATTCCATTTTTGAATGAAGTGCAGCGATCCAATCGAGATATTGTTAAAAGCATAGATTCCTTCACCATCGGCGCATCGTACCCAATTGAAAAATATGACATGGAAAAACAAGAAGCCGTACCTGTCGCGTTTGCGGTAATCATCTATGACATCAGCGTTTTGGCAATGGATGACGGAATAATTATTAGTTTGTTTATGCAGAATCTGCTAATCGCAACTATTTTTGGTGGGGTGCTATTCTTTTTTATGTACAAGCTTATAGAATTTCCTGTTTCAAGTTTAAACAGACAGTTGGATTTAGCACTGAGGGAAAAGTCAGATAATATTGAAAACACATTCTTATTTCCGCCCTTACAGGCATTGGCTGGCAATATTTCCAGTCTGCTGACTCGGTATTTGAGCGGAGAATCTATGGGCGGCCAGTCTTCACAGAGCAAGGACTTTGAAGCGTCCATGTTGATACAGCACTTTAGAGATCCCGCATTTGCTGTCACACCACAGAGAAAAATTTTAAATTTAAATAGTAACTTTGAATCCCTAGCGCAGAATTCGCTGGAAAGTCTGATGGCCCAGGGGGTTGATGCCATTGTAGACCAGTCCCTAAAACTGAACATTGCTGAACTGATTCAAGATGCCACACAGATTCCTAACCAGATCCATCAGCGTGAATTGGATTTGGGCCGCGGAACAATTGTAATTCGATGTCATCCAGTCATGAACAACAACGAGCCAGATTATTTTCTGTTTTCGATTGTACCTAAGAAGGAAGAAAGTTCATGAGCGCAGCCGTCAAACTGAAACTTTTACCTTTTGAAATAGAAATTACGTCAGGTCCTCATCTGGGCCAAAAGTTTCCTTTTGTCGATTCAGCATTGATAACAATCGGCCGGGGGACTGAAAATCAAGTGTCCCTTCAGCACGACCCCAGGGTAAGCCGTGTTCATGTCGAAATTAAACAAGAAAATGAAGTGTTTTATATTTATAATAAAACAATCAAAAATTCGATGTTGATTAATGGCCACAAAGAAGATCAATACAAAATGGTCCAATCTTGTACCATTTCTATTGGCGAAACTGAATTTAAATTTATTTTACCATCAACAAGCAAACCATATAGAAACCCACTTCAGCCTCTGGCTTCCACACCTGTTCCGATTGGATTGCAGCAACCAGTTTCAAGTGTGCCGGCCCCGGTACCGACGCAGCCACCTCCGATGGTTAAAGCGCCTTATCAAACGTCGTATCCGTCGATGCCCCCGCAAAGACCTCAGACGAGTGCGCCACCGCGAAAACGTCGCCCAATTAAAAAAGAACAGAAATTTAATCCGGTTTTTTTGATTGTCATAGTGGCCGTGATTTTAGGAATTATTTTTGTTTTACCAAATAGGCAAACGGAAGAAGTTCGTCCCGATAGGCCGCCCGATATCATAACTCCTGTTTTTAAAGACGAACAAAGACTAAAAGAAGCCATGGATCGCGCAAAAGAAGCTTTGAAGAAGATGGAAAATATAAATTCGCGGCAGGCCATGGCCCAGCAATTTTTCATAAGCGGAATGCGCGAGTTTTTAAATGGAAACTATCAGAGGTCTATAAGCTTATTGAGCTCTGCTCATCAAAGTGATCCGACTCTAGTAGATGCGGAGAAATTTGAAGGAGAAGCAAAATTGAAGCTAGATCGTCTAATTGATTTTTACTTTTCTGAAGGATTAAAATATCGCGAGAGTAACAATTATAGAATGTGTAAATCTTCCTTTCAAACGGTGCAATTGTACACCCATACGAATATTGCAAATAGGCGATATTTGGAAGCTAAGCAATTTTATGAAGAGTGTTCGAATTTAGACAAAGTGAGGAGGTTTTAATGGCTTCCTTGAAGATAAAACAAAATGGTAAACTAATTAAGGAACTCATTTTAGAAGAATCGAGAAGCTATTTAGCGGGTCGTAAAGAAGGCGCTGAAATTTTTATGGAAGCCGGAAAAGCGATTTCCAGAGAACACTTTATCCTGAAATACGAGCAAGGAGCCTGGACTGTCGAAGTCGTGTCACGATTTGGGGACATTCAGTACAACAACGAACGGGTCCGCCAATTTAGCCTTCTTGATGACTCAGTATTTGGTATTTTTCCCTATGATTTTGAATTTATAAAAGAAGATCCAAAAGTGCTGGCTCCCCCTATAGAAAATTCGGGTTTTGATCCCAATGAAAATGGAGAAGCTGATGAATTTGAAAAAACTCGTGTTGGTGGAATTGAATTTATTCCTCATATCCAGTTTTTAGACGACAATCAATTTTTACAAAATCTAGTAGTGTTGCCAATTCAAGACGAATGGGTCGCGGGCCGGGATCCTAATAGCGAAATTATTATCACCGATC
>JAYVPD010000270.1:0-12020 GCA_043757515.1 Pseudobdellovibrionaceae bacterium | reverse complement strand
AGTCTTGCCAAGCAGCAAAGGACATTCACTTTCAAGGAGTCACAATGTATTTACCAACCGTTTTCCGAACCCTGCAACTAGCATTATTAATTGGTCTCGCCGTAGGCCTCACTGCCTGCGTAAAAAAGTCAGATTCAAATAACCCAAACCCTGGGCCGGTCGCCACAGACATTCAAAACACCGCCACTGCCAATATTGCTGCCCTCCTTGAACCTCAACCGATGAAGCTCTGTGTGCGGCCGGCCCATCGCTTGGGTGTTAAAAAATGCACTCGCACCGGAAAGTGGGTTCGATTTTCAGTAGCTGCTAATGACGTTGACAATGATCGCACCGACGTATTTTCAAGTCCTCGCATTTCACTAAAAAAAGAAAATTTTTACCCGGACACATTTCGCTTTCTAGACGGAGTCAATCAAGTGGCTAATTATCCTGACTACTACCATTCCAACGCCGCCTACGGACACTTTGCCCATATGGAATTCGTGATGCCTAGTAACCTAAATTTAAGCGTGACCTACGGTTATGCAGGACGCGACGAAATCCGCGAAAATCTGACTCGCACTTTAGTAAACATGAATCCAAACCAACGTGAATATGTAAAAATCCAGCATTGGAACGATGGCAGCACATTCAAAAAATTCGCTCCCGTCTACTTTGAAGCGTTTGCCGACTATGCAGAAACTAACTACCGATATGATTGCGGTTGGGCTGAACAAGACCAAGGTTACGACTACACTCAGGTAAAAACTAAAGACGGGATCGAAGTCCCAAAAATCCCAGAAACTTTCATCTGGAGAAAAATGGCTGAAGCTTGCACAAAAATCCCAAGCCGCTCTGCCGATGGTCGATTAAACTACTTACCGTTCAATGAGCTAGCTCCAAACCCGATTTCCACGCAGCACAAATTTACAACGGCAAATCGAGGCAAATTAAAAGTTTACAATTACAAAAATGTAAACGCAGACGAGCAAGATCTTGGTTTTGACACCATCAACCCAATGGCAAATCCCGGGTTAAAATTAGACGGATCAACGACGACTTTTAGCACAGTAAAAAAAGACGAAATCTCGCGCTGGGAATCCATTTATTCAGAAGATCTAAAAGACATTTCATTTCAACCAGAACGAACCAAGTAAATAAAAAGGCTGACCACGGACGTTCAGCCTTTTTATTTGTATCCTGATTTTTAAATTTTAAATCCGTCCTAGGTCTAAAATTAAAAACTATCATTCCAAACAGTGCTTAGGATCTTCCACCGAACCGATGTATTTTTTTAACTCTGCCCAGGGCATTGTGTGAACGTGGGCTCTCAGTTTAAAATAATCCCTAATCAACATCATTCGATTAAATTTAATTCCAATTTTTTGATCGCCGCAGCTTTTTAGGCGAATGTTGTAACGAAAAGCAAGACTTGTTAGCTGCATTTTCTGCCCGTAAGTAATTTGATCTTGTCGTTTAAGCGTATTTTGCAAAAAATAATAAACAATAACATCATCAGAAAAACGATTTATCTGATCATAATCCAAAGTAATAAAATCAAATTTTATTGTATAGCGGCCTTGTTCGACCATGTCTTTTAAATTTACTAAGTCTTTTCCATAGAGGCTTTCCGCTTGACTAAGCTCATCAGAACTAAGCGGCCCATATGGCCGCAAGGTATCCCATCCGTAACCCCACCTAAACGTATTATAACCAAGTGGAGTGCCGCCGATGGCAACTCCTGCATGATAGGCCTTTCCCGTTAAAGCATTGGTTTTGGAGGCAATACACTGCTCAAGATTTTCATCAGAAGCCGACTTTTCTTCCGCGGTGCCACCCAGCCAATAGGCGACATCGTGTTTCACACAACAATCAACTATTACGGCTTTAGGAAACTCATTTGGACTTTGACTGCATCCATCAGTAGAAAAAGGCCTCAGAATCGGCTTGTCCATTTTGGCGGTACCCGGCCCGACACGATATCCAAAAAGAGGATTAGCCCGAGCCACCTGGCCAAACCAATCCAGCTTAGGACTGTAATCCATCTGAGCGATCGCTGATACTGTGGCTAAAACCACCGCTAAAACTACTGCTGATTGAAACCTGAATTTCAGATAAACCTCTTTCAAACTACCATTTCAAACCGCGAGCCTGTTTTGGAGGTAAAAAGCCAGATCGTGGCTTCGATAAAAGACACTTGGGATTTTGGAGCAGATGGAAATTGACCAAAATAAAAACACTGTCTTGCGAATCGACGATTATGGAAGCTAGGAGGATCGACAGATTTTGCTTGTCCAAATGCTCTCTCGCCAGTTCTTCAAACCGTTCTTTATTCAGTTGTTTAGATCTTCAGTTCTTTAGATCTTTCATTCAAACCTACTTTCTTCAATTTGTAAGCATTGTGATTCAATTGAAATTAGGCTCAAATAAAAATTTCCCAGCATACTAGTAATTCAACAATAAATCTTTTCGCTTGATGCCACTCTGCCATAGGTACAACCCACGATTGTGGTTAGCGCAAAGAACCCGAAGATTCTCCGGCCTTTCGGATATGAATAATTCAAAGAACCTTCCATTTGAAAATGCGCGAAGAATCACCCTCGTTGAGAAAAGAATTACTAGGCAGCCTCAATCTTCAGCGAATACGGGTGGTCGGGCAATTGCACAATTATTTTATCATATAAGAACTTAAGTTTTGGAACATGCGATCGGCGGCCCGTTTTCTGCTTTTCAAACTTTATAAAGCCAATTTTCTCAAGAGTTTGGCAATCTCTTTGAACCGCAGCCAAAGCGCGTCCTACCATGTTTGCCAAATCGTAAATTGATTTTGGTTCAGAGTAGGAAATCATCGCTAGCAGTTCTAGCTTTTGCAAAGTCATAAAGTTACGAAATGATTGTGGCGAATCAAAGTAAATTGCATTTTTCGGTTGAATCACTTTTTTTCCTTTTAAAACGCCTAGTAAATCTTTTTCAAGGTCATCAAGTGATCTAAATGATACGATCATTGCTCTATCTGTCTTCATGATTAACCATCCTTTTAACTTGCTTCAAAAACATTTTAATAGCCGCCTCATAGTTTGCAACGTCTACAGAAATTCGAAAGTTTTTATCTTCCGGAAGTCGCGTATGGATATGATAGCCAAACGGCACATCTTTTTCTTGATCAACCAAAACGCCTCGAACTTTGATTCCGCCAGGGAACTTTATTGATCCCTTGCCCAATTTGCTAAACAAACGTTTTTAAAAGATTATTTTGCAAAATTTGGAATTTTTTGGGGTTTTAATTCAATTGCCCTTAATGATCCATCCTCAAATTTCCTAACTAAAAGCTATCCTTTAGAATTAATTACAGCCCCCGCAATGGAAAAATATCCACACCTCCCACTATCCCCTTAGTGTGCGCCCTGTTTTTTTGATACCTTAAAGGCCACTATACACCAAAGCAAGGGGGTTGCTGTGTCGTTAGAATCAATCAGTGATACTTCAAACCAAGCCGATGATTTAGTTAAAAATAATCAAAAAATTGCGCACGATTTGAGAACGCCATTGTCTGCTTTGAATTTTGTTTCTAGCATGAATCCCGATTTACCAGAATCCAGCCGTGAGCTTTTAGAAATGGCAATTAGCCGATTTAATGAAATTGCCAATAGCCTTGATAAAAATCACCCATCCGGCGTTTAATCTCAGGTTCTGTCAACCGGAACACCCTTCCCCCGAAAATACTCAGCAAAAAATCCAGTCAAACTGCCCGGCTGCGAAGTTTCAAAAACATTAGGCCGCAATTCAAAAGCCAGCCCTTTGCCATCCAGATTCGCTACGAAATCTATCCCCAGTAGGCTAGCAGCATCGCGATCTCGATCGGAATCACCCACCACCAAGCTTTTACTAAAATCGATGTTAAACGCTTCCTGAGCTTGTAAAAACAGGCCGCCTTTTGGTTTCCGGCAATCGCATTCAATTTTTAGTTCGCGAATTTCGCCGGGAAATCCATTTTCTGGATGATGGGGGCAAAAATAAATTTCATCAATCCACGCGCCTTTTGCGCCGAGATCTGTTTCTAGCTTTTTATGGATACTGAAAAGCCCCGGGAATGTTAAATGCCCTTTGGCGATTCCTGGTTGATTGGTCACGATAATATTTAAAACGCCAATTGAGTTCAAAAACTTAATGGGCTCTTCAATCTGAGGCCTAAGCCGCAACTGGCGAGGTAAATTTAACTCCGAAATAAAATCGACAATAGTGCCATCACGATCCCAAAACACGCAGGGCTTTTTATGATTTAATGCTTTTCTCTGCGGCATTTGCGCCACACCCAAATCTTTTTTGAGTTTTACAAGCTGAACCCGGGTTTGTAGGTCTTCAACATATTCACATGTCTTATACGAAAACACATTAATTTGATTGAGCCACTCTGGAAGCACATTCCGATATAAATCCTGATCAGAGCCGGTTTTAAGCAGTTCAAGCGACGTCGAGGTAAAAACATAAACCGCTGCGCTTACTAAATTTGAATAAAGCAAATCACAATCATGCGGCTTAGATAGAAATCGAACTATTTGCTGATGCTCGTTTATTTCCACCAGATCACGATCATAGGGGCGCGCACACGGATGGGTTAACAAAGTCAAATCGGCTTGTTTCTGAACATGAACCCGATACATGGATTTTAAATCTAAAAAACTTGAAATATAGATCATCGTAAATAACAAAAAAATCTTCTTTTATTCGACCTTTCAATTGCGCTAAGGATCCGGCCGTACCAATTGATTCTGATCCTAAAATATAGTCTATTTTCAAATTCCATTTCTGCCCGTTACCAAGGACGCTTTTTATCGTGTCTGCCCCAGAATTCAGCAGTAAAAATACAGTTTTGATATCTTGGCTCGCTAGCCATTCAAGCTGAATTTCAATTAGGCTTCTGTGATCAACAGCAGCAAGCGCGCCGGCACCATCAGCAAGCCCCTGGTGAGCCGATCCTATGCTGCCGGACATAATCACCGCGGTTTGTGGATAAATAAATTCTGAAGCAATCTGCATGGCTTTAAAATTACAAACGGAACGCATCAGAGTCACGTTCTTTCCGTCGAAGACTTTTTAACTGGTATTTTCTAATTTGATGCCGATGCACATCGCCTGGATTTAATCAGCGATCTTTTTAGTTAGCCAATACTAGACCTTATCGCTATAGTCAGGGAATGACCAGTTTGCTTTTTGTATTTCTAAGCGCCACCCTGATTTCCCAATCTTTCATGGATGGGATGTCCATAGTAATCATATTATTTATGATCACAAAACTGCTTACGAAAAAAGCTCGAATGACACCTTTAGCAGCTAGCGCCGATCAGAAGTGGTCCAAAGAATTAACTTTTTTTGCGCTTTGGCTGGCATTAGTAATTGTAGGTCTTAGGGAAAGCCCACGAGCCCTCGAACTGATTTCAGAATGGAAATGGATCCTAAATCTCTATTTCATGTACTGGTTTTTAAATTTTTATTTCGAGAACCGGGCCAAGACCATAATGAAATCTACGCAGTCCATATCAAAAGCTAAGACTTCAGCGAATGGTCTACCGGATACTACCTTCTGGCAGCCGCTTCATTGGATTTTGCTGGCTTGTTTTGCCTACGGCGCCATTGGCTATGTTACGGGAACCGACCTTTTTAAACAGACGCCTTTGACCCACGGCAAACGGTTTGCCGGGCCGTTTGATGATCCGATGAATTTTGCCCATATTTACGGGATGTACTTTGTTTTTCTAGCTCCCTACTTGCTGGACAAACTATCGAGCTTTAAAACTATTTTCCAAGACAGAAATCGACTTGGGTTGCTCGCAACGTTAGTCACAACCGGACTCAGCGTGTATCTAACTCTGACTCGTGGGGCCTGGATGGGCGTTTTCATGGGCCTAGTGATTATGTTTTTCATCCTAAGCTGGCGCTGGGGAATGGGTCTAATAGCCGCAGGCCTTGCTGCGGGTTTAATTCTTTATACAGCATCGGACACATTTAAAACGCGCATTGATCAAGCGATGAACCCCGCGCAAAGCTATGACAGCGAGCGGATCAATTTATGGAAATCCAACTGGGCTATGTTTGAAGATCACCCTTGGGTGGGCGTCGGTCACGGCGATTACAAAAAATTTCTGCCCGAGTATTTTCAAAAGCTTGGTATTCCTGCTGATCATTTTCAAAGCCACGCGCACAATCAATATTTACAATTTCTAAGCAACACAGGGGCGCTTGGACTGATTTTCTATCTGACTTTCATCGGATCCATGATGATTGTAACCTACAAGGGCTATCAAAAGCACAAAGACCCCGCGCTGCTCGGGGCGCTGGGCGCCCAGGTCGCATTTCATGTGGGTTCATTCACCGAGTGCAATTTTGAACGAGCCAAGGTGCGACTCGTTTATCTTTTTTTCTGCGCTTTGGCGCTGAGCCTGATGGATCAGCGGAATAAAAAAACTAGCTAAACAAGTCAGAAAGATCATCCATTGATAATTCTTTCAGGATATTCGCATCCGAATTTATGATATTTTCAGCCAAGATTTTTTTACGTTCTTGAAGCTTTAAAATCTTTTCTTCCACAGTATTCTTAGCAATCAATTTATATGCGAACACGCTCTTGGTTTGACCAATTCGATAGCAACGATCAATCGCCTGGGATTCCGCTGCTGGGTTCCACCATGGATCAATTATAAATACGTAATCGGCAGACGTTAAATTTAAACCCACGCCGCCTGCTTTTAAGCTTAGCAAGAACAAACTGATTTGCTCGTTGGTTTGAAAGTTATTAACCCGCTCGGCACGATCTTTTGTTTGGCCATCTAGATATTCGAACTGAATATTCTTTTCACGCAGCTGCTGGGACAGAATTTTCAGCAAAGATGTAAAACTTGAAAATACCAAAGCCTTGTGACCTTCGTTTATCAATGTTTGGATCTGATCCACTAAAAGATCAAATTTTGCCGATGGTTCACCCAATTTAGATTTATCGACTAGGCCCATGTGACATGAAATCTGCCGTAATCGCAGCAAGGCGCCTAAAATTTCAATTTTAGTATTCTTGATGCCATTGTCTTTGATCTTAGAATTCAATCGCTGCCAATAGTAGTTCTTGATT
This sequence comes from Pseudobdellovibrionaceae bacterium, assembly GCA_043757515.1. GTDB lineage: Bacteria > Bdellovibrionota > Bdellovibrionia > Bdellovibrionales > Bdellovibrionaceae > UBA2316. Next base: position 4,921 of record JAYVPD010000270.1, on the reverse strand, counting down.
TCGTTGTACTTGTTGCGTTCTTCATCACTTAATTCACAGTACAAAACTTGTTCAGTTTTTGAAGGCAGGTCTTTTAAAACTTGCTCTTTTGTACGTCGCAAAATAAACGGTGCCAGCGCTTTTGAAAAGCGTTTCAGATCATCAGGCTCGGTCAGTTTTAACATTTTCTGCCCCAGCGATTCTGTAATTAATCCTGGATTCACGACCGACAATATAGAAACTAAATCCCCAATTGAATTTTCAATTGGTGTGCCTGTTAAGGCAAATTTCTTTTCGGATTTGATCAGCTTAGTACTTAAAGTTAACTGGGATCTTGGATTTTTAATATTTTGAGCTTCATCTAGGATAAAGAAATAAAATGGAACATCCTTAAGCGATTCAATATCATTTCTAAGCGTATGATAGGTCGTTAACAACACATCATATTTAGAAAATTCTTTAATCTGCTCTTTTCTATCATTTCCAAAATAAGTCATAACTTTTAGTTTAGGCGTGAACTTTTCAAATTCATTGCGCCAATTAAAAACCAAGCTTTTAGGGGCCACTACAAGACTCGGAATTTTTGGTTTATCTTTCATCGATGTGAAAATAGAAAAAACGGCCAGCATTTGAATGGTTTTACCCAGACCCATATCATCGGCCAAAATTCCGCCCAATGCATTTTCACTAAGAATATGCATCCAGGCTACGCCTTTTTTCTGGTAATCGCGCAATTCGCCTTTAAATCCAGGACCGTTTTTAATTGGCTTTAGTTCGCTTAATTCTTTGATCAGGTTTTCCATTTTAGAATCAGATGGAATTAAGAAATCATTCTCGATGTACGATTTCAAAAATAGCGACTGGATGCGATTAAGTTTTATACCATCTTGAGTTGTTTGGCCAATCTCAAAGTACGGTTTTAATTTCTTCATGATATCTGACGGCATAAAAGCCGTCGTTCCATCTTTTAAGGTAATCAAATTGCTTTGGTTCTTTAGGGCTTTTAAGATATCGGGCCATTCAACGGTCATGTCGCCAATTTTTAGATCGATCTTCAGATCTAGCCAATCCATGTTGTGCGACACTTTGAAATTTAGGTCTTTAGCGCGACGGATGCGATTTCGATTTAAAAATATTTGCCAATCTTTTTGGCCAACTCGATCAATTAGATCCGGCAAATGAGTGTTAAAAAATTTAAACTCGGACCTAAAACCTGATTTTTTAATCGGACTAAGATCGATAAACTGATTTAATAAATCAGTCTCGATTTCATGATGGCGCTTGATTTTCAGTTTTTTAGTCATATCCAAAATAAATTCTTGATACGTTCCGTCGACTTCGTAATCGCCATACACAAACCGCATTTCAGCCACTTGAATTGTGCTTTCCTCATTCATGTGAAGAACGACTTTTGCTGTGGGAGAAGAATCCTTAACTTCGTCAAATTTCAAGTCATCAGGAAGGTGAATATAGGGCGTATTTGTGAAATTCAACCAGTAGGTATTTAAAAACTCAAACACTTCATTTTTGCCAATAACCATAGGGCGCAATGACAAGGCTTCGTACCACATACCGTGTTTTTTAGAATCAAAATACGCCATGAAATCTTCAAAGAAAATATAGTTATCTAGGTAGCCTAAAACTTCTTTCATTTCTTTGGTTTGATTTTTTTCGTTTTTCAGCACCACCGATAACTTGTAGTCTTCTTTGTCAAATTCATACAGATGAAGATCAATCGACCAGCTTTCGTTCAATAGTGGATAGGCCTGAATGTCTGCGATATTAAAATCAACGTACAAACCAGTTTTATTTTTTTTCAAACGATAAAGCTGACCTAGTTCGGTGACATCTTGAAGAATATTTTCATTCTGTTCCGGATTCACAAGGAACTCGTTGAATACTGAGGCCTGCGACTTGGAAAAATAGTTTTTTTCAACTCGACCAATCAAGTTCCAAAGAATATCTTGTTCCAGCGTATTTTCAAACGAAGGGATTTTTTCTTGATTCAGATCGGCTTTTTTAATGAATCCAAATTCCCCGTTGTATTTGCGCTCCTGAATACGAAAGTGCAATACGAATTGCCGATAACTTAGGCTGGATGGAATATCTAAAACATAAAAACCTTTTTTCAAAAAATCAGCGGAAGCCGATCGGTACTTGGTAACTACGTTTTTATTGTCAAATGTTTCGCGTGCTCGGTCTAACGATCGCTTCCAATACGGATCTGTGGAATTACCACCAGTCACTGGGGTCAATTTTGATTCAGCGACCTCAGTTTCCACATTTTGCTTTTTCTGCTGGTAAAAATAGAAAATCTTAGATGTGAACTCATCGGTCTTTGTGTTCTTTTCAACTGCTAAGACGCTGGCCCAGATATGGGGACAATTAAAACCTTGTTTGAATTGGTTACAGGTACACTGAAAAAGCAGGCTTTGCTTGGTGGGATCAAAATTAAGGTTTACGTTGTATTTATGAACACCGTAGACTTCGGATTTAACAGCTTCGTTGCCTATTTCTAGCAATTTGAATTGCTTACGAATATAGAAGCTATATCCTTTTGAGCGAACAGTGGGGTCAAAGTCTTTGGTCAAAAATTCTGATATGTTCATTCAATCAGGTATACGGATTTTCCCCCTATAAATCAAAGGCTTAATCCGATCATGTAATTTTCAGGGACATTTGTATAAAGAGCAAATATCCAGTTGAATTCTGGGGAAAAAGGCGTATAGTGTTGTGCCTTCAAATTGAAATCCCTAGACTTTTAATTCCACTGGGCTAGTATCACTTTTTACGGGGGAGATATGATTCCAGTAGTTATTTCAGGTGGCAGCGGCACGCGGTTATGGCCAGTTTCCCGTGTTAAAATGCCCAAACAATTCTGCGAGCTTTTCGATGAATCACTTCAAACGTTGAGTTTAAAGCGCGCCGAAAAACTGGGTAAGACTCTGGTATTGACTAATACGGACCTGAAAGCCCTTACAGAAAAAAATATTCTATCTGCAGAATCAAAAGCCCATGTCCTGTACGAACCTTTGGCAAAAAATACGGCTCCGGCTATTGCTTATTTATGCCGACATTTAGAATTAAATAACCAATCCGAAGAAATTGTCGGCATATTCCCTTCTGATCACCTGATTGACAATGAATCTGGTTTTCTCGGCATCGTAGAGAAAGCGAAAGCCGAAGCAAAAAAGGGTTTCATCGTCACATTAGGTATAAAACCTTCTTTTCCGTCGACTGGTTATGGCTATATAAATACCAGCTCAATTAAACTGAACGAGTCTACCGAAGTACTTTCTTTTAAAGAAAAACCTACACTAGAAGCCGCATCGGCCTATATCAAATCTGGTAATTATTTTTGGAATGCCGGTATTTTTGTGTTTAAAGTTTCGTCGATGATTGCCCACTTTAAATCTAAATGCCCCGATGTCTGGAGTGTTGCTGCCCAAATTCAAAAATCTACGATTGATAGCAGTGACCTAAAACCAATTTACGAAAAATTCCCTAACATAAGTGTCGATTACGCAATTATGGAAAAACTCAGCTCCAAGGAATTACGCTGCATTCCTTGTGATATTGGGTGGAGCGACGTCGGCTCCTGGGACGCAGTTGCCGGTATGTTTAATAATCGAAAAACTGATTTCGTGCCTGTCGAAGTGATGTCTAGCAATAATTTTACACAAGGTTTAAAAAATAAAATCTACGCATTTATCGGGATCCACAATTTAATTGTTGTTGATACTGCCGATGCCCTGCTCATTTCGCAAAAAGGCTTAACTCAAAATGTAAAAGATATTGTAGATCATTTGAAAAAAATTGATCATAGGGTCATCAAGGAACATACTTTTGAAGACCGTCCTTGGGGCCGTTACGAAATCTTAAGAGAACAAGAAAACTTCAAATCTAAAGTTATTCATGTAAATGTTGGTCAGCAAATTTCTTATCAATCCCACAATAAGCGTGAAGAACATTGGGTTATCACTCATGGACAAGGCGAAGTTGTTTTAAATGATCAGGTTATACCTGTAAAAAACGGCACTTATGTCAAAATTCCTACTAATGCGAAACACCGCATTCGAAACACAGGCAAAGACACGTTAGAGTTTGTAGAAATTCAGACCGGTGAGTATTTTGGTGAAGACGACATCATCAGGTATCAAGATGATTACAACAGAACAACTTAGTTAAAAATCTTTAAATAAGCTCACGAATAAAATTTTAAACAGATGCAGGACATCCTTATCCGACTTAATTCCACCAATTTCTGTAACCTTAACTGATTTCGCTTTTTTAGCTTGCCTTGATCAGCGATTTTGGAAGCGACTCAGATCGCGCGCGGACCTTCCAAATGTCGACAGAGTGCTGAAGGTTCAACCAAAAGTCAGCACTCATGGCAAATGCTGCGCCAAATTTCACAGCTAATTCAGGGGTCACTGCGGTATGTCCTTTTATAACTCGATTTACTGTCTTAATATCAACCCCTATATGGTTAGCGAATGCCTTTTGTGTCAGATCTAAAGGTTTCAAAAACTCCTCTACGAGCATTTCTCCGGGAGTCACAGGATTTTTTATTATTTTACCGCTCATATATCCTTCCTATTTTCAGTGGCAATCAACAATGTTAACTTCCTATGGACACTTTTCACTAGCCGGCCATTTAAACAAAACCCGCCATTGAACAATGTCACGGAATACCCCGTTATAGAATGGGTCGATGTGCCCGGATCTAAAATGAGAGTTTTTAAAGAAGCTTTTCGCGTGTTGAAAGAGCTTTTTATGATTAAAGAGAAATACGGGCGATAGTCGAAGTTTTCTACCGGCACAATCACTTTACAAGTTTTAATTTTTTAGCCATGTAGTTCCTTGCAAGACTCTTTCTATGCTTTTTTCTTAAAAACAAATTTTTCTAATTTTTCTAGTCGATCTTCAAAAGTAGTTTGAC
>JAYVPD010000269.1:0-12093 GCA_043757515.1 Pseudobdellovibrionaceae bacterium | reverse complement strand
ATTCTAAAGTGAACGAATTGATCGAAACACATATTGTGAATCATTCACGCTATGAAGATACAGCTTACGAGATTTTGATGTTTAGAGTTCAATTTATTCGAGATGTTCTTTTGGATCAAAGTTTGTTGGCATTACCTCTTTCCACTGTAGGTAAGATTAACCAAGCTGTAGTTTATGCTACTCAATTGGATGCTGTTGCTAGACTGCCTTTCGCTGATAAAATTGCGTTTAAAGTATCTGGTTTCCTGCCACCATTTGATCCCGCTATCTCTGAAAAGTTAAATGTCGGAATGATGCTGAAATTGTACAAAAGAATTCAAGATTCAATTCAAAACGATTTCAAAATGGAAGCTCAAAATTTTAATGTTTCTTCGTCTCCTGAGAAGAATGCATTAGATAAGCAGAAACAAGCGGACATCTATAATAAAGCAGTGGCTCAATTAAATGATGGACTTCAGTTTTGGACTGCAAACGGTCCTAAGTAATTATTTTCTAAGTTAATGATAAAAAAACCCAAGATCGAAAATCTTGGGTTTTTTTATGCCTAAAATCAATAGAATCTAGAAATTATCTAGCTTCTAGGTTGTTTAAATTTAGTGCCGCTGTGTTTGCGATGTCTTTGGCCAAAGATCTTGCCATTGGGTTTCGGCCTGATCAGTAACACCTAGTTGAGTTAAAGTCTGCTTGGACACCATGACCTTTTCCAATGCCGTTTCTGAAAGCGCTTTGCCGGCGGCTTCTACAACCGCATCAGCATCGATGTGATGATAGTGATAGATTTCATCTGGTCGTCCACATTTTGAATGTTTACGAACGGCGCAGGCTTCTTGTCGAGTTCCAATAATAGAACCCAAATTATCTAATAGCCCGGGCTCGCCATCATGCACAGAAACTATCGGAACGCGATTTCCTGATACAAGCATCAAATCGCTGGTATTCAATTCGCCTTTGGAATTCAAATACAGATTTGAATTGATTCCCAATTCTGATTTCAAATATTGGTAATTGTTTTCATGGGCATTGTGGCCGCACAGCAGGTCAGATGACGTGACTACGATGACATTGGCATAAATCCCTTTAGAAAGTAAAACTTCCGACGCCTTGATCGCTTCGGTGCACATGGCGCCCATAGCAAAAATGTTTACGACATTTTCACCGGGATTATAACCAGCATAACCCTGATAATTAATAAGATAATAAGCACCTTTGAGAACTTCGCTTCGAACGGCTTCCATCATGTCGGCTTCAGATGCGGACTCGATCTGGTCTTCAGGTGTTGCGTTTTCTAGGGGGTATTCTGGTCTGCAAAGTGTAGTCTTGGTCGTTTTAAATCGAACTTGTTTTTTCAAATAGGTTAAAAAGTCCTTTTGTTCCACTCCGCGGGTTACACCGCGAATGACGACGCCGTTGCGGCCCTCGTTGTCATGGGTTATGTGTCGTCGAACGGCATCACACAAAATCCAATCTAATTCTTGGCAAAAGAACGGCTCCCAAGTGATTTGATTTGGAATTTGAAAGTCTGATTTCCAGCCATGCTGCGCTCCTTCTGGTGACAAGGTAACACCGGACGGAGTGCCGATTAAAATAAAACTACTTTTCCAGTACATGTTGTAAAAGTACTGATCTAGTGCGCGTTTGATAAAAAAATCATAAACGGTCATCATTGGTAAAATTGGAATTCCCAATATGTCTCTAAGTTTTCCGAAGGAACCTACGCAACTCATTACGTTTCCTTCAGCAATTTCAAAACGTAAATAGCGATCTGTGACTTCTTCGCCAGGAACTAGATCAGGAAGTTTTGTGTCTTTTACGCCCAATTCTGTTTCTATATCTGTGACGACTGGGGCACCAAAGATTTTACCATCCATCGCTGGATTCAAGTTAGTGCTGGTGCCAACGTCCGGTGCCATTGTAATTAAAAGTTCACCGGGCAATTTCCAAGGCTTTTCATTTCCGGGCAGTGGTTTTTCTTTGTTATCAATGGCTGTGTTTGAAATTCGAGTCAATTTTGCAGTCAATTGCCCTAGCATCCACTGGGTGTGCGGATAGCTCGTCATTTTAGTGTTGATCTCTAAAGACACGGGCAGCGGCCCATAAGCACCTGCTTGCTTTTCAAAATCTTTTAGATTTTTTTCTCTAAGTTCATTTTGAGCCCGAATAGTTTTGTAAAGTTCTTCACTACGACCTTTTAAAAATTTGCCTTCAGCAGAATTGTCGTCAAAGCGAGCAAATAATGTCGTGCCTGTAATGCCTTGTTTTTTTCTTAGCTCTTCGACTTCGTCTTCGGTAGGTAAAGCGCTGTGATTGCCCGGTGCCGCGGCCATTCTTAAGCCCCAACCTTTTAAAGTGTGTGCAATAATTACTGTTGGTTTACGTGTGCTTTTTTTGGATTGAATCATGGCATCAGCTAGCGCGTTCATATCGTGGCCACCAAAATCACGCAGAGCTAAATACAAATCTTCGTCAGAAACTGAATCCAAAAATTTCTTCATTGAAGCGTGTTCTTTAATGATTCCTTTTTTCAAAGCTTTCATATCTTTTACAAGCAATAAAGCCTGTAGTTCGTAGTCTTCCAAACCTTCTTCGATGAATTTTTTAAAAAGATCACCACCTGGTTTTTGGAAAACTTCTTTGCGCTTGGATCCATGCCGAACCTGAATAACTTCCCAGCCATTGGCTGCCATTGTGCGCTCGATACGGTCTGCATCAGTTCCATTCATAATTTTCATATTTGAAATGCGGTGTCCGTCCAAAGATTGTCGATTGTAATCTACGATCCAAGTTAAATTGCCAATTTCGCGTTCCGCAAAATCTGGTACGGCTTCATACATGCTGCCTTCGCGAAATTCAGAATCGCCAGTAAGAGCCCAAAAATGGGCTTCGGGCACATTGTAGTTGTGTTCTTTGGCGTAGCGATAAGCCAGAGCTAGGTAGCCTGCCTGAACTGGAGGAATTCCCACCGTGCCTGACGGAAAAAAATTGTGATTATCAGAATCATAAGCCGAATGATAGGACTGAAACACAGGTTCCCCATTTTGAGAAAACTTTCGAAGACCCATCATTGCCGTATTGCAATCTTCCAGGCTCAATTTTGAAAAATCATTATTTAAAAATAAATCTAATAGGTAGTTATAGGAATGGTCGGTCGGCGATGCATGAGGCTTATTAGCTATGAAATCAAACCCCGTTTTTACTAGCAGATGAAGAGCGCCCATAATATGCAAAGCACTGGCAGACGCCGAAGCATGCCCTCCGACTTTTGGATCGCCTTTGGATTTATCGTTGCGATGATTGGCTTGATAAATCATTTGCGTCGCCAAATAATGAACTCTAGAAGCGATATTTTCCAATGTCTTTTTATCAGGTGATTTCATAACTTCATACCTCGCGGGGTGATTAGATAAGTGTCTAATAAGATTCAGACTTTAAGGTTTTACTAATGTGTTTATAAATAAAGGAGCTTGAGCGCAAGTGCAAGTCAAAACTAGAACTTTGCTTTTTCACCTAGGACTCCAATATAAAATCCCAGCGTATTTTTACGGTTCCATCAGGATCGACAATACCTTTGGGTGGGTTGGGAAACGGGGCTGCTGACCTAAACGATTCTATGGCTGCCTCATCAAGATCTTTGACGCCAGAATCACTGACCAACTGTACTTTTACTAGAACGCCCTGCGTATTTAAAATTATTAATAATTTGGTCGTTCGATCTTGATTCGACGCAATCGTTCTACCTTGCCTGAACATTTTTGTTAATTTGTCCCGAACTTTTGGCTCCCAGTGTTCAGACAATTGTTTTCGAATGCGATTAAAATAGGTATAATATTTGAATTCTTTTGTGCTTAAAATTGTTTCAACACCGATGTCTGTGTTTTTCAAATAGTCTTGAGTCTGACTGGCTGTTGCAGAACTGGACGGAGTGGAGCCTTTCATTGTATTCAGGCTTTTTTCTTTGAAGCTAGTCGCTACGTCAGAAACGGGATTAAATTTTTCCAAACGACGTCCTTGAGAAACAGATTTTTCCGGAACGGCGGGCATCATCGCCGCTGATTTTTTCATTTTTGTGTTTTTAAATTCGCCTTTGTCTTTGGCCACTGTTTGTTTCAGCACCTTTTGATTGTTTTTGCTTAAAAAGTAATCTTTGTCGGGTGTCTCTTGGTTAAGTGCCTGATCGTCCTGATCCACAATCTGTTTATTTTTAAGGGCTGGTTCCTCAAGATTTTTCGCCTCTGAATCGGGATTAAACGTAACTTCAATCGTTTCCTTTTTTGGAGGATTGGATTTTGGCACAAAGTACACTGAGCAATAGAAAGCCAAGTGAATCACTGCTGAAATTACTAAAAAGAGTGAAAAACGGTTCATAAGAATTATATCGGCAGATTTTCTGTCAAAATTAAGGTGTTTCTTCAAGCAGGACCAATAGTCGGCCTAGCGAAAGAAGTGCAAAAATAAACTAGTCAGCGGTATCCCTCATTTGACTGGTTTCATGAAAAAATGCAGAATAAATTGATGAAGTTTGATGCTTGGGTGCTATCTGATAAAGGACGTCGAAGAGACTCCAATCAAGACTCGGTTTTGGTTAATCCCGAAGTGGGTCTATTTATTGTGGCGGATGGCATGGGAGGCCACTCTGGCGGGGAAGTTGCGTCTTCGCTGGCCGTATCTGCCGCCGAAGAGGTTTTCAAAGATCCAGAATCCAAAGCCAAAGCCCCTCGTGAACTTATTGCCAAAGCCTATGAAGAAGCGTCTCACCAAATCTATGACAAAGCGGCAAAAGAAAATCCAGAATTGGCCGGCATGGGCACGACTATGGTCATGTGCTACATAAGAAAAAACCATATTTATATCGGAAATGTCGGTGATTCCCGGTGCTATTTATTTAAAAAACCTCATTTGTGGCAGGTAACCGAAGATCATTCACTAATTAATGAACAAATTAGGGCTGGCGTATTATCAGAAGCTCAGGCATCCCAATTAATTGGTCGAAACGTTATTACCAGAAGTGTTGGGTACGAACGCGAAGTCGATCCTGATATTTTTGAAAGAGAAATATTTTCTGGCGAAACTTATATTTTGTGCTCGGATGGTTTATCAAGTCTAGTTGGAGACCCGCGTATTTCTGAAATATTAGATGCCAATCCTCCGATGGAGGCCCTCAAATTATGTGTAGAAGAAGCTCTAAAAAACGGCGGTGATGATAACGTCAGCGTTTTGATCCTTCACTTCGAATAGGAAAATTATTTGAGTAAAAAGAGTTTCACTTTTTTTGTAATTTCCAATTCTGACGGGCAATCGAATAAATTTGTACTTTCAGGCACTCGATTAAAAGTTGTAGCCCTAATTTCTTCGGTCGTTGTTCTAATCTTGCTCACCGGTATAATTGATTATTTTGGACTGCTCGTTCAGGCCATTGAAAATCGCAGACTAAAGACGGAAAATGCCCAGTTGCTAAAACAATTTCAAATTGTGGATACCAAAGTCAGCTCGCTTGAGAACTCTTTAGAACGAGTAAAGTCGTTTACTACTAAACTAAAACTAATAACAAATGTCGAAGCAGAAGATCGCATTACCAAACTTACTATGGGAAATAAACCTAGCACAGTTGTTTATGGTGAAGAATATGAACCGATGGATCAGCGGGCTGCCAATCAAGCCCTGGTTGCCGACGACAAAGTTTTTGCACCACCTAAAATTGAAAATGAAAAGCAGGGCGAGATTACCATGCAGCCTTCGGAAAAAGACTATGTTTCATTAGTGGTTCGTATTGACAGGGCGGTCAAAGAAACCCAGTTAAAAGAACAAAGCGTAATTGAATTATGGGAAGGCTTGTCTGAAAGACAGAGTTTACTCAATGCCATTCCTAATATCAAACCGGCCCGTGGTTGGCTGACCAGTGGCTTTGGATATAGAATGAATCCTTTTACCGGCAAAAATACTCTTCATGCTGGGTTGGATATTGCGGCGTCCCCGGGATCGCCGGTTTATGCCCCTGCCGACGGCATTATTATTTTTGCATCTTACGATGAAAGCTACGGCAAGCTCGTTAGTATTGATCACGGCTATGGAGTGACCACACGATTTGCACATAACTCCCAGATTTATGTCCACGTCGGACAGCGAGTTAATAAATGGGACGTAATATCGGCAGTGGGTAATACGGGGCGATCGACCGGACCTCATTTACACTACGAAGTTAGGATCCACAGCATTGCCGTAGATCCAATCAATTTTATTTTAGACGAATAGTTCTGAGAGCGTTCTTGGTTAATCGATAGTATTAACAGATGGTAGTGGGCATTTTAATTCTTTGCGTTTAGTATTCATTAAAATACCAGCTTCATCCATACTCAATGCTCTAGGACCAGCTTTTGTTTTCATGCGGTCATATCGATCTTGAATAGTTGATCTTACATTTGAATTAAATGTTTTTCCACCACGACAAAACGCAATGATTTGATCAGAGGTATCATTCAAAAATGGGTCGATCATATCACACATAAATTCGGCAGATCCCAAATAATCTCGAGAGGCTTTGTATTTCAAGTAGCCCTCTTGCAACTGTTGGCAAACCACTTCATGTTGCCTTGTGGCAGCAGGAACAGATTTCAAATTTATGGAATCTAATTTTGTCATCGCATTCATATCTGCCAGCATCGCTTGATCTTGTTCCATCCACGATTTTTTAGAATCGACTTTGCCTTGACCGGTCGGTGTCAAACTCATTGAGCCTTGTTGCAAGAGCTTCAAGAAGTCCATAAATCGGCTCTTAGAGCGCTGGTGCATTTCAAGATTGTTTTGAAGCCAAGTATACACAGGGGACTTCGAAGTAGAGATTCCAAAAAAACCGTTAGACCTAAACAAACTTGCTTTTAGTTCCTGTGATCGCTGATCTAATTCGCTTCGGATGTAAACTGCATCGGGACGAGCCATTTCACGCAATACTTTTATCACTCGATCCATGGAGCTCTTTTCAGATTTCAATTTAACATATTGAGCGTTCCAAACTTTATATTCCGCGCTTTGAGTCAGCAAAGATTCCACTTCATTAATTTCTTTATTAACAATCTTGTCCGAGTAAACAACGATTTCATAAATACGTTTAATCCATGTTTTTGTTTCTTCTGCACACAAACTAACTGCCGCGTCCGCTTCTTTTAAATCATCTCCAAGAGCTTTCGCAGTTAAAACGTTCAGGCGATTTCTGGATTTAGTGAACGATAAATACAATTCGTCGGTGTCTGACTGAATTTGAGGATCAACCACACCTGTATTTGTGGTGCTGCCTGATGTGCCAAGCTTGCTTGCCTCAACGGCTGTTTCCAAAATCCTAAGTGCGCTGGCTGGGAATGTTTCAGCATCTTTGCTTTTTTTAACAAGCGAAGATCCAATCAAACAAATTCTTTCCTTATCCGTGTCGGCAGCCTTTATCTTGGCGTTGTAAAAATTTAAATTGTATTTGTCTTCAACAATTTTAGCTTCTAAATCTGTGATGATTTTTTCCGTCTGATACTTGTACTGCATCAGTGGAAGCAAGCTAGAAGATGGATTGTTGTAGCGAACTCGATATGATTCAATATTTTTAAACAAGTTGTCTTTGATATCGTTCAATCGGCCCTCTTCACCCAATTGCAAGAAATCAATTTTTTGACGAACTTTAACAAATTGACAAGTATTTTGCAAAATCGCTTTTCTAACTTCGGCATTGTTAATATCTAAAGAATTCGCAGTTACATATTGATCAAAACCTTTAATAGCAGTTGTTGCAAAAACACCGCCCATTAGCGCCACTTTTGTTGCAATGCCGATGGCAGGGTTAGCGGCGGCAATAACCAATGCAACTGGTGCTAAGTTATTTAATATATCATTTACAGCAAGCAAACCCTTGCCTAACGATGACTTGCTTGGTCCGCAGTTTTTATTTAGTAGTTTATTATTTGATAAATTATTGGCGATATTAGCAACACCTGTAACGGCATCAGTAATTACTCGTTCAACATCCCGAGAACTTGAATTGGCTATTTGAGTCGGATCAGCTTGCATCTGCTGCAATTGGATCACAAGATTTCTAATTTTATCGCTGTCAGAGTAAAAATCTGTGTACTGAGGCTGCTGGCCCTGGCACTCAGGATTTACTTTCATGGATGATGTTAACGCATCGAGAGCGCGAAAAATAGAATCATAAGGATTGGACTCAAACAAGGGACAGTAAAATTCATTTGGAACTTGAGCAATTTGAATTTGTGCCGTGGTTCCAAAACCATTAGTTCCTGGAAACGAAGGAAATGATGAGCCGCCAATTCCGCCGATTGGAATAGTACCTGGAATATTGGGAAGACCTGGAATTCCCGGAATATTGGGTAAGCCTGGAATGTTCGGTAATCCAGGTATCCCAGGATTCGTAGGGTCCCCAGGCAGTTGTGGAGTCGTAGGACCCGATGGATTTGTCACAATTATTGGAAATAAATTATCATCTGGTCCCGCGGTGCCAGTCAATTTTTGTGAATAGGCTGGAACTATCAGCCATAAATTAATTAAAACGACTGCAATCAAATTGTTAATTTTGAAATTCACTGAAACCTCGTTGTTACCGCGACCAAGTTGCCATCTTTATGGATAGCGTGTTTTAACATTTTTACCGAATTTGAGCCTTATATATTTCAATTGAGGAAAAAAATACAGAAGTGTTCTGACTATTTACAGTACTGTTATAAATTCAGCGTCTCGCTATGAGAATGTCATTTTTAAGTAGTTTTTATGACCGATTGAGCGCCACTCGATTGGCCGAGTATTTGAAGTATCTAATAACGAGAGTCTATCTGACTGTCGCTAAGACAGCATAAAACAGGGGTATTTTTTGAAACTTTTTTGTTATTTTTTCTTAGTAATATCAGTAGCATACGGGCAGCTTCGAACTCCCCAAAGTGTTTGGTATTCACTCGAAAAAGTTTCGCCTTTAAATGATAAAAATTACTTTGAGCTTATGCACAAACGAGCTGAAAAGCTGACTAAAATCAAGACGAAGCCACCTCGAAAGAAAACCGCCTTGCTGAGTCTACCGGGTTTAAAAACGACTCTTCGATCCTACGCCTATGGAAAAAAATTCTACATCCCAAAGCGAATGGATCTTCGAGATCCTTTGGCGGATAACTTGAATAGTTCTGTTCCGGCAAGTCTGCCAGCCAGTCAAAGTGAAGCCGAAGTCATGAAATTTTTTGGCGATAAAGTAATTCAAAACTGGCTTCAGTCGGCCGCTGTTAAAAATTCGTCTTTTGGTAAGGCAGCCTCGACTGTTGAAAAAGCAATGAAAGTCGAAGCGTCTATCACGTCGGCTCCAACCACTCCTGGTGGCAAGTCGATTGATCATCGGTTTACCTTTCAATATTTAGCTTTTCAGTCGCAGGCAAAAATGGAGTATTCAGGATGGACCAAGGCTGAAGTGAAGCATGATTCTAAAATCAGCGAGACTTCGATAGAACTTTCTGAACGAGTTTTTAAAAATAAAGATCTTGTCCTTAATCATACCAAAAATCTTTTGGAAGATCGAAATTCTTTTGGGCTGCGGTGGAGCTGGTAGTAACTATTCTCGGGCCCCCGGGATTCTTTGGTTTTACTTTTCAAAATAAAATTGTGGTCGAAAGTTAGCCCAAGGAAAAGGAGGGAAAGGTCCCCTCTATATAAATGAAACACGGGCCTCCTGCCCTCACCAGCTTAATACGCCATCCGGGCGCGCTGGAGGTTTCATTTATATAGAGGGGACCTTTCCCTCCTTTTCCTTGGGTATCTTTGAAAGTTTTTTTAGTAAAGCAAAAGAAAAAATTTCGGAGTGGTTCAAATTATGCTGCACTTAGGATTCTTTATTTTGAACTGTTTCTTTGAGTTTGAATTGGCTGTGCGCCATTGTCTTTTTTCTTAAAATATGGTTCGCAGTAGGATCTTCTAGTTTTTTCTCTTTTTGAGAATTCGATTTTTTCGTCTTCGTTATCCGGAGTTTTAAAAGTTCCCTTTTTAATCTCATATTTGTAAGGGTTTTCACTTTCGTTGAGTAAGTATTCTTTTTGTTCCAAGTAGTACTTTTTACTGTCTATTTTTTGTTTTCCGGGACCATTTTGAATGCAGAAAATATTTTTTATTGGCTTGTCTGCGGTGAGGCTGACTTCTTTGATAACACTTTGAATTTCGGGGTTATTGATAATAGAATTGACCAGAATATCTGCTGTTCGTGCGCCATAAATTGGTCTGTCGCTCGTATGAATACCGTCTAAGCAAAGGTTTGTACCCTCTGTGCACCCCAAACAGCCGATACCATTGAAGCTCTGTAAGACCAACGAAAAATTATTATTTTTTCCGGGGGTAATCTTATCTTGTATTCCCTTCACAACTCGGATTCCAATCGCTCCCTTAAGCTGAGTAATGACCTCATCTTTGGCCATTTCCTTTGGATGAATAATTTTAGAGCAGCATACTCTTTTTGAACGCTCTGGAAGGTCTAATCGTGGTTTATCTCCCGCGAGGATGAATTGAGTGTCGGCACAAACCTCGGTTGTTATTGACTCTGATTTTGATAACTCTAGGAGAAGTGGCTGCGAACTATTTTTTACTAAACCGTGGCAAAAAGATCCACAACGTAAGACTGATTGGTATCTGCTTTTATCAGAATCAGCCGCTGACTCCAATTCTTTATTTATAAACGCATCTTTTTCTTTGTCCACGGCATCTTTTTTATCGAATGCTTTTAAAATTTCAGTTTTCTTTGGGTTTCTGCATAATAACTGTCTACTTTTTTCATATTTTTCAGAGACAGCTTGCGATGAGCACAGGTTTTCATAAGTGGGGTAGCCTTTGGAATATTTATATTCTGATAATAGAGAATATATTTCTATCGGATGTGTCCCTAACTTAAATTTACTTATGCACGCTTCTAAAGATCTAAACTCATTATCTAAAGATTCGATTCTAATTTTTGCTGATTTTGAAAAAGGCGCCCAGGCGGCATCTCTATTTTCTATGCATCCAAGCGAATTGTAAAATGCAATAGAATCCATATTAATGACTCCGTAGGCGCGGCGATAGGACAAGTAAGCATCGCTTTTTACTGGCGGCATTTCCATAAACTTAATGGCAAGAACTAAATTGGGATCAACTCCGGCACTTATTGCTAGTTGAACTATTTCTTTGATTGAACCTCTATCGTAGTTTTTCCCTTCAATTCCGCGGTTCATGCCCGAGTATGGATATTTAACTTCAATATAACCCGGAGAATTTTCGAAAAGCTTTATTTTTGGGATTCGTGATGAAATTTGTTTAGTTAGGGTACTGCATAGACTATTCTTTTTTGTGGATTCGCGA
This sequence comes from Pseudobdellovibrionaceae bacterium, assembly GCA_043757515.1. Classification (GTDB taxonomy): domain Bacteria; phylum Bdellovibrionota; class Bdellovibrionia; order Bdellovibrionales; family Bdellovibrionaceae; genus UBA2316. Next base: position 747 of record JAYVPD010000269.1, on the reverse strand, counting down.
AGGGTAGCGAGATCTTTATTTTTACCAACATTTTCTATGGCAAGCTGATTTAAAATTTTATTTTCAATTTCACTGAGGATCTTGATGGGCGCTTGTTTTCTGATATAATCAATGCACTCTTTTGTCTGTTTGTTATTTAAGTCAACAAGTAATGACACATCTGATTCGTTCATAACAGGTGTTGCTAAATTTCCATTGGTTGAACAACCAATTTCCGTTTGGGCATAAAGAAAATGGGCGTAAATTAAAAAAACGAATAAATATACTTTAAGCATTCTATGTTGCAACCATTGTTTGAATAGCGTTTTTTTGACAATTTTGAGCGACAGTTTCGCTTGCGATTACTTTGTTAGAAATATTTAATGAAAAAAAGATTGTGGCTAGTATTCGCATGGATCTCCCGGCCCCTTCGGATACTGTCTCACGCATTTTCAAAAATCTCTACGAGACATAGGTCGCGACTAAAAAGGCAATCCATTCGATATGCCTCCCGTTGATTTCTGCGAGGGGCTTTAGTTTCCTTTGCCTATATCGTTTCTGTAATGGATTCCTTGCCAGTTTACAGTTTTTATTAGTTTGTAGGCGGAATCTATGGAGTCTTGTTTTGAATAGGCAACTCCTACGGCTCCTAGGACGCGGCCTCCGCTGGTTTTCCATTGGGTGGAATCTTTTTTTATTCCTGAGGCTATGAAATAGTTATTTTTGTTTTTTTCGGTTTCGCTATAGCCTTCTATTGGTAAGTCTTTT
>JAYVPD010000268.1:0-12108 GCA_043757515.1 Pseudobdellovibrionaceae bacterium | reverse complement strand
AGACAATGTTTTCAACTTCCGAGGCTATTGGTGTGGAAGCCGTTGTGAATGGCTTTGAACACGAGACGTTTAACAGAACTAAAAACCAAAGACCAGTTAAGGACGCTTTTTTAAAATGCATATTTAATTATTTCAATAGGCAGATTAAAAATGTACCACTGACCGCGGTCTCTGGATGTTCATCGAGCTAAATTTGGACTGAAATCAAGTCTGGTTTACCTATAAATTCTTAAAAAAGGAAATATTGTGAAAGAGCTCAGAATACCCTCAGGTATCTTAGTCCTCATAATCCAGCGGCAGCGCCTGTTTGGCGGGAAGAATTATTCCGTTTAAATCATCAACTGTCTTGTCATTTTTGACTTCACTCAGCGAATCCAATCGATGGGTGTATCGTTCAGCTAAGGTAACCCCGTCTTGCCCGACATGAAGGGGAACTCGAGATCGGTTGTTATAGATCGTGACCAGACTTCCAAAAATAGGGGCCTGCCAAATCAATCCATTTGGGGATATTATCCGCTGATCCTCGGCTAAATTGACAATTTTCTTTAGGCTACCACCAAAGAGTTTTACTAAGGAGGGAATGGAATCCCACTCGCTTTGCAAATCAAAGTTTGCCGCCTCTAAATGGGCCAATACAATTAATTGAGAACAGTACAACATAGATCGGGCATTGATTAACCCAGCGGCAAAAACAACCGCCTCGCTTGAGGATACATAGCTGTGAACGCGATCAAACACTCGAGGCAAAATCGTTTTTTGATACCAAGTGTCTGCGTTGATCTCTTCAATTTGCAACCAAGATCTAACAGTCGCTTCATCTACTTTAGTTTGCCACGTATACGACTGCGTTTCATCGTACAAAGGACCCCACTCACCAGATTCATACTGCACTATTCGCGTTGAATAGCCTTTCCAAACGTCCTTAAGGTAACCTCGACTTGAGATCTGTTGTTTAAATTGAGTCAGTATTTTTTTTGGATCATAGCGCAGAAATCCAATTTTTAAATGCTTTTCTGGGACTGAAAATCCTTCCGGAGTCAAAAGGCGAACACCGCCAGCACCGCTGGTTTCAGGAAACGTGTCCCAAATCCAGGCCATTGAGATTCCTGTTTCTGGATCCGTTCGCAGTTCCACCAAACCACAGTGCGAAAAGCCGTTGGAATAATCAGAATCCCAAAAGGTATTATATATCCGCTGTTCTTGAAATCCAAGCGGCAAACCGACCGCTTTTTTATCCACTACTTTGTAATAATCATCGGTGCTCAAAAACTTAGTCGCGTCAGAATAGCTATTATTAAGTTTATAAGTTTCAGCAATTTTAACATTTTCTGGATCATGAGGTCGAACAACCAGGCTTGTAAAAAAAGCTTCGCGCCCATGTGAATATTCAAATGCAATATCCCCCGACTTAAACGAATAGGTTACATATTTTAAATCGCGATCCTGAGTCATAAACTGACCTAAAACATAATTTTCAATAAACAAAGATTCTTTTCGTAAATCAAGAGCAAAGGCGTTTTCCAAATCACCTAATCTATTCTCACGAAGATATTTTTCAAGACCGAGCAACGTGGCCCGTCCCAAATATCGATTCTGTTGCCTTGTTTCAGAGGTGTAAGCATCCCAAAGGGCATCTGACAAGGTATCGTCTAACCACCCTCCAACGTCTTGCTTTTCTGGATCCGAAAGCCCCACCCAAAGCCCTAAGTAAGCTTTCACTAAATTGCTTTTTTCTTTTTCAAATCGCTCGTCCGCCCGGTTTTTTAATTTTTTATTTTTAGTTTCGAGCAATTCATCGACCGTTTTTCCTTTAACGTCCCCCAAATCTAATGGTTCAAAACGCAGTTGCGGAAAATTCTTAAGCTGCTGGGAAACAATTTGGGTCAATACAGAAATCTTTCTAAGAAGCGAATCACGATCTTTTGTTCTTTTCAAAACCGCATAGGTAAAATCGCCAATTTTCCTAGCCGCATTGAGAGCTTCAAAATTGTCGACATTTTGCTGCAAAGCCCATTTAGACACGGGCCAAAGAGCTTTGTCGTTAGCCAGGGTTTCTTGTGATTCTTTAACATAATCTTCAAAGCCCATACGTTTAAGAAAGTCGTCGCTAATTTTAAAAGCCCGCAAATCGCTCGGACTTAAGCCCGATTTTGGAGCCGTTAATTCGGAATAGGCACCCTGTGACAGAAACGGTAAAAGAATTAAAACAATAAAAATTAAAAAATGCTTATAGAGCTTCATATGGAGGCGACGCTACTATGGTCTTTACCTTCAATCCAATGGCACAATCTTGACATGGAATTTTTACGATCCGGCACTGTTTTGAATATTTTTTTCACTATAGAATCCATACAACTGAGTATTTTTTCTAAAAAATTGAAGATGACGAAGGCACCAAAAATCGATATAAGTCAGAGTATGAAATCCTCAGCTGAAATAAAAAATAACTTAGGACAGGTCACTGGCGCATTGGCCAGAATTCACAAGACATTGCTTGAAAATGCGATAGAAGAGCGTGAAATTAAGCTGAATCTCGTTCTCGGCCCGGCAGATCGATTGAACGTTCTTCTAAACGACCCAGAACTAGCCTGGCTGCGAGCTCTTAGCCAGCTCATTGCATCGGTTGATGAAGTCTATTTTCAAAAAGAAGACATTCAAATGGCCCAGTGGGAAAAAGCCCGCAAAAGTGTAGAAGATTTAATGATTAATTCAATGGATTCAGATTTTTCCAAAAAATACCGAAGCTTATTGCCCAATGTTCCGGACCTAATGCCCCAACACGGTCTTCTGCGGATGGCTCTTAAATAGGATATAATACAACAGCTTGTTGATATCTTTCGATTTTCAGCAAATCTGGCGGATCGTCGCCCACAACAGCGCCGGTTCCATACGAGAATTCGATCGATTTTTCTTTGTAATCGTCTTTTTTAAATACGAACGATCCTTTAATCATGGGATCCCCAAAAATAAAAAATACGGACTCTTTTTTTCCAGCAATTGAAAAAAAGCCTGCTGAATCCGTCTTGGTCACCCACTCTGATTTTCCATCTTTAAGCCAAAATACACAGACGTCAGCAATTGGTTTTCCGGCAGAGTTTAAAGTAGTTCCTGAAAATTTTGGCATAATCCAAAAATGCGCACATCCGGATAACATAAAAGATGCCATCCCAAATAATATCATTTTAAACATAGTGTGAAACTCTTGCTAATATTTGAATTAAAATGGTGATCCTTACTGGACTTGAACCAGTGACCTCTTCCATGTCAAGGAAACGCGCTACCAACTGCGCTAAAGGATCACGTAACCGAACTCTTAATACTTACCAAATAAATAGTACCAGTTTCTGGAATTGTAAAGCTCTTTACAATAGAAAGATCCGTAAAAAGACCCGCAGCTTAATACAATTCCACTCGATCGTTGTCCCTAAATCCACCACCAGAATGTATCACTGCAATGGCGCCGTCTTGGCCAAAAAAACTAACTACCTCTAGTGTTCCCTTCAACCGACCTGGGCTTTTACCAATAAATTGCCCGGTTTCGGTATCGAATATTTCCTCGCCGTCTTCAGTTACTCGCAGCAAATCGCCAACGTTTAGCCCTGATACCTTGCCCACATTCAAAAAAACCCGTTCGCCCTGCAGGGATGCTATACGGCCTTCCCACACCATTGTTTCCAAGGACTTAGTTATCTGAGGGATAAATTCAAAAAGTGTATCCTTGATCAAAATAGGTATCACAGGATTGCCCCCAGCCGGACCCTTCAATGCATCGTCAGGGGTGACGGCCGAATCCTTATAGGTCACAACTTTCATATGATTCAATAATTCTCGACCATTTTGGTTAACGATTCGAATCACGATAGAGCACTCGTATTCTGAGGTAGCATTTTTTATGATACCCTTGGCTGGAATGGTTCTCTTAACTTTTAAATCTTTGATTTCAGCTTCCAAAGCACTGTGTACTGTGTATTGCTTCAACGATTTTACGACATCTTTAAGATCATAGTCGCCCTGAGTGTTTAGTTTAACTGTTTCGATTCCAAGATCCTTACTATCAAATGCGATTACTTCTTGAGATTTATTTAGTTCTTTAATTAATGTTTTTTTAATTGCCGAATTCATTTCAGCCGATAAAACCACTTTCGTATCGTTGAACGGCAATATCATCAGGCGCTTTTTCATCTGGCTTTGATCCACATGAGGATTTATAGGGATATCCTTAACCATCTTGATGGGATCCGTTCCGGATCGTCGATCTACCGTTTGACATGCGGGAAGCAGTGCCAAACCGATGGCCAAACCATTGACTACGCCTAAAAAAATATTTTTACTGTTTAAGTTCAAAATCCATCTCCTCGACCTGAGAACTAGTTAGTTCTACTTTTAAATAGCTCAAATTTTTTACATCCATAGCTAATATTTTATCCTGTATATCTTTAAGACTGCCAATAAAATCAATCTCAAAGGTAACACTGTTGGCACTGATTGATTTTTCTTTAACATTTTTGATATTTGAATTTTGGGCTTTTATTTGCTCTTTCAGAACTTCTATCTTTTGAGGCTGAGACGCCATTGCGAATTTCAATTTCATTTTCTGCGAGTTAATCAATCCTCTCTGAAGCGCATCGGTCATCAACGACACAATTTCAGCACCCACGGATTCAGAATCCTCCCCGACTCTTTTACTGATTTCATCATCCACCTTGGCGTTGTCTTTAGGCAGCGCCTGTTCATAGACTCGCTTAATATCAGCTAGAGTTTTGCCATTTTCTGCCTGAATCAAATTCAAATGCAGCTCTATTCGCATCATATTCATTTGTTTTTCTGAACGTTTAATCACGACGTTGCCCGATAAGACATAGGGCGTTTGAAGTAATCTAGCCAATTTCAAAATTTCGTCATTGTTTAGTTGCGATTTATTGTAGCCACTTGGCAGAGCTTCAGACAAAGTCATTTCATTGGCAGGTGACAAATAAAAACCTCCTCTTAAAAACACTTCTCCCAATTTATTTTCCATGACTAAAGCCGTTTTAGCCAACGAATCGTCATCTTTGTGCCACCAAGAATAAGCCCGCTGTGAAATCATATTCTCAAAATGGATGAGTGGTAAAATCGATTGATTTTTGTCGATTTCTTCAAGCTGTCCCATGGCTTTTAAGATATTTCTAAATTCGGCCAAATTAATTTTATAGAGGACTGTTTGTTTCAATTTTTTATCAACAAGTTTGGATTCCGTTATATTAGAAAATGGAATAAATCGCGCCGACTTTTGAGCCAACGACGTATTAAGTGAACTTTTTCGCTTAGCATACCGAGCTTCCCCTAAAACTTCGACGCCCAATTCTTCCACTATTTGCATAATGGCTTTATCTTGAATTTCTTTTTTAGCCTCGGTCGTCGATTCTTTTTCACTTTCAATTGTGTAGGACCGCTCCAGCAATGGAACCTCAGCCCGAACAGACAATGACAGCAACAGCGAAAGAAGTATAGTTAGCAAAGTATTAGTTGGCATAGTTCCTCTAATTGTTTTTAATTTCCATAAAGTCCGTGCGACCAAAACGTGTATGAATTTTTTCGAATAAATCATTATTAACGCTCAGACCTGAAATATCTGGATGTTCAATTTCGATCTCGCGATCATAATCACTTAATTTTAATTTTAAACTAAGCGGCGTAGAACCCTTGTGACCGGTCAATAGTTCGCTTAAAGTCTGAAGTTCTTCTTCTGAAAATGATTCCAGATTCAGAACAATGCGCTTTGATTTTTTAATTATGTCTTCAAGCGGCACCATATTGTCGACAATAATTTTTATAGCTCCTTCAGTTTCTTCTAGATTCCCACCTACAAGCAATGGCTTTTCAGACTTAACATCGCTTTCGTGTTTGGCAAAAACATCAGGAAAAATGACCAGCTCGCAGGTTCCGTAAAGGTCTTCTAATTTACCAAAAGCCATGCGGGTCCCCTTTTTGGTGATCATTTCTTTGTACTCGGTGATGATCCCAGACAGAATGATTCGTCGTTTTGGTTCCCGACGTTTATCCCCATACTGTGTGTCGGTGCCAGATTCGACTGCTTTTAGTTTTTTAAGCCGTATTTCTTCAGTAATCGTTCCTAAATTTCCATTTGTCCAAACTTCGGCTAACTTTTCAAAACCTTTTAACGGGTGATCACTTAGGTAAAAACCCAAGACTTCTTTTTCAAATGCCAAAGTGGTCGTTCGTCCCCACGCTTCTGTTTTTGGAAGTGGTATAGATTTGTCAGCGGATTCATCCAGATCAAAAAACGAAGACTGCCCTAATTCTCGATTTTTTTGAGTCGTCAAGGCCTGATCTAAAAAGGCCGAATACCCAGCCAGTAATTGTGCGCGATGGTGCCCAAAGCCATCCATTGCGCCAGCTTTAATTAAACTTTCAATTACTTTTTTATTTACTTTGCGAAGGTCAATACTTTCAAAGAAGTCTTCCAAATTTTTAAATTTTCCGTCGTCCTTTTGTTGCCGGGCTTCAAGAATAGATTCAACCGCCGTAGAGCCGACTCCTTTGATGGCACCTAATCCAAAAAATACGCCTTCCTCACTAACATTAAATAGATACTCGGACACGTTAATATGTGGCGGTAAAACTTTAATTCCGTGCTTTTGACAATCTTTAACGTATTTTACAATTTTATCGGTATCGTTTATCTCGGTTGACAATAACGCAGCAAAAAATTCACCAGTATAATGATGCTTAATCCAGGCAGTCTGCGCGGTAATCACAGAATAAGCAGCCGCATGCGATTTATTAAATCCGTAGTCGGCAAACTTATACATTAATTCAAAAAGTTCTTCTGATTTTTTTACATCGTGGCCTTTTTCTTTGGCGCCACGTAAAAATCGCTGGCGATGTTGATCCATTTCCTCTTTGATCTTTTTACCCATCGCACGACGAAGCATATCCGCTTCGCCCAAGGAATAACCGGCAATCAACGAGGCAATCCCCATAACCTGTTCTTGATAAACCATAATACCATAGGTTTCTTCTAAAACTTTTTTGGTATCATCTAACAAGTATTCAATCGGCGATTCTTTGTGTTTCCGTTTTGTGTATTCAGGAATATTTGCTATCGGACCTGGACGATAAAGCGACGTAATGGCCGTGATATCAGCAAAACTTGATGGCCGAATTCTACGGGTGGCATCGGTGATACCTTCACCTTCAAATTGAAAAATTCCTGCTGTGTCGCCGCGTGAAAGCAATTCATAGATTTTAGGATCAGCAATCGGTATTTGATTTGATTTTATATCAACCGAGCGGTTTTTCTTAATCATTTCTAAGGCATAATTAATATGAGTCAAGGTTTTTAATCCCAAAAAGTCGAATTTAATTAATCCAATTTTTTCAGCATGTTTCATGTCGTATTGTACGACGTTTTCACCGTCTGCACCCTTGTAAAGAGGCGCATGCTTGATCAATTCACCATCCGCTATAATTACCCCTGCCGCATGAATACCGGCATGCCGAACCAGACCTTCCACCCGTTGAGCTAAATCCAGCAAGGTTGCGATCGTTGGATTCATTTCCATCATTTCACGCAATCGAGGTTCTAGTTCGAGCGCTTCTTTTAACGATACGCCTAGCTTGTCTGGAATCAGTTTAGTGACAATGTCCACTTCGGCAAATGTCATCCCTAAAACCCGTCCGACGTCTTTGATCGCAGCCCGAGCTTGCAGTTTTCCGTAGGTGATAATTTGTGAAACCGATTGTACCCCATACTTTTGAGTCACATAATTGATAACTTCGCCGCGACGATCTTGGCAAAAATCGATATCGAAATCCGGCATACTGATACGTTCTGGATTTAAAAAGCGCTCGAACAGCAAAAAATTGGGAATAGGATCTAAATCAGTAATATTTAAGGAATAGGCCACAAGTGATCCAGCACCTGATCCTCGGCCCGGCCCTACAGGGATATTATTATTTTTTGCCCAATTAATAAAATCTTGTACGATTAAAAAATAGCCGTTGAAACCCATTTTGTCGATCACGGCCAATTCAAAATTAAGTCGATCAATGTATTCTGGTTCTTTAGTTTTAGGAACGGGCTCGCCCCGCCCTGTGGCTTCCAGAAATCGATTATTTAAACCCTCTAATGATCGAACGGCAATTTCTTCTTTTAAACTACGACCAGCTTCAGTTGGAAAGGTCGGCAAATGATAAACTTGTTTGCCGTTACTGTCTTTTAAATTGAATTTAATTTGAATACTCTCGGCAATAACCACCGTATTTGTGATTGCTTCAGGAATATCTTCGAACAGTTCTTGCATCGTATGCGGTGCTTTGAAATAAAACTCGTTTGATCCCAACCGATATCGTGATTCATCTTGAAGCGTTCTATTAGTGCCAATACATATCAAAACCTCTTGAGCCACCTGATCTTCTTGATTCAAATAATAAACATCATTAGCTGCTACAACAGGAATATCAAGTTTTCGGCTTAATCCAATTAAAAAGCTGTCAACATCGGATCCTTGTTGATGAATGGTTCTACTGAGCTCAATATAAAAATTAGAGCCAAATATTTCTTTCAGTCGTAAAGCTTTTGCCTCGGCAGCGTCTGAGCCTTCTTTTAAAAAGGTCTCTGTCAAATCACCGCGATGGCCTCCACTTAATACTATAAGGTCTTCAGAGAATTTTTTTAGAACTTCGTAGTCAATTCGAGGCTTCCAGTAAAATCCTTCTTGATAACCGATCGAGCTCAACTGGCACAAATTGCGATATCCATTAATATTTTTAGCCAATAAAACTAATCGCCGTGGACCCATAAAGGCTTCACGATCCGCCTTTTTTTCAAGTCTATTTTCACAGACATAAGCATCAAGGCCCAAGATTGGATTTATATTGTTTTCTTTGCAGGCAAAATAAAATTCGATGGCTCCAAACATGGATCCGTTGTCTGTCAAAGCCACCGATTTCATTCCCAATTCGGCTGCTTTTTTAGCGATTTGCTTTACTCGCGGAGTGGCTTCAAGTACCGAGTACTCGGAATGACAATGTAAATGAACAAAAGGAATCAATTCAGACATGGGTTATTCCCACTCTATCGTTGCTGGCGGTTTACTGGTTACATCATAAACTACCCGGGAAACGCCTTTTACTTTGTTTGTAATTCGAGTGGAAATTTCTCGTAAATCTTTCATTTCAAATTCAAACCAGTCGGCTGTCATCCCATCGCTTGCAGTCACTGCTCGCAAAGCTAAGACTGAATCATAGGTGCGACCATCACCCATCACGCCCACCGTTTGAACCGAAGTCAAAACACAGAACGCTTGCCAAATTTTCGTGTATAATTTCCTTTCTTTCAAATAATCTATAAATAAAGCATCAGCTTCTTTCAATATCGCCAACTTCTCTTTGGTTACATCACCAATAATTCGAATGCACAAGCCGGGGCCAGGAAATGGATGGCGGTTGATCAGTTCGTCTGTTAAATTAAGCGCTTTACCTAATTTTCTAACTTCATCTTTAAAGAGCATTCTAAATGGTTCTAGCAATTTGAAATTCAATTTTTCTGGCAGCCCGCCGACATTGTGATGGGATTTAATAGTCACCGAAGACCCAGTGACAGAAACACTTTCAATCACATCCGGGTAAAGCGTCCCCTGTGCTAGAAAATGTATATCTAATTTGTCACTTTGCTGAATGGATTTTACCGCTTTATCAAAAACCTCTATAAAGACTCGACCCACTGTTTTTCGTTTTTTCTCGGGATCGCTGATCCCTTTCAATTCACTTATAAAGGTTTCCGATGCATCGACGGGGTGTAGGTTTAAACCCAACGATTCATAGGACTTTATTACGGCTTCAAATTCATACTTTCTTAAAAGGCCATTATTCACAAAAACACAATATACACGTTCTTTGCCAAAAATTTTTGTCAGCATGACAGCAAGAACACTTGAATCCACCCCGCCGGACAATGCACACAGTATATTCTGATTGGGCGCCACTTCGTTTTTCACTCGTGTTTGAATTGATTTTAAAAAATCATCGACATGCCAATTCTGTTTGGCTTTTGTTTTACTAATAAAATATTTCAATATTTCATCACCCCGCTGGGTGTGCGCAACTTCGGGATGAAATTGAACCGCAAAAACACCGTCTTTTTCAATCGCCGCGGGGTGATCATCAGTTTCCGCGATCACCGTGTAATCTGCAGGCGCACTGACTACAACATCACCATGACTCATCCATACGGCCTGAGTTTTAGAACCATCAGCAAAAGGTGATTTCGACCAGGCTACTGTTTTATAACCATATTCACGATTTTTAGCAGATTCCACTTTGCCGCCTAAATCATGACAGATCAATTGCATACCATAGCAAATTCCCATGATTGGCGCTACCGTGACTAGTTCTTTCATACTGCGATACGGCGCCCCCTTTTCATAAACAGAATGTGGTCCTCCGCTTAGAAAAATTCCATCGTAATTGCCCTTTTTTATATCCTCGAGAGGATAGGCAAAATGTTTTATCTCGCTATAGTAACCCATCTCGCGCAGTCGCCTGGCAATCAACTGAGTCACTTGCGATCCAAAATCTAAAATTAAAAACCCATTCGATGACATTCTATTCCAATCTATAGTTAGGTGCTTCTTTAGTAATGCTCACATCATGCACATGAGATTCGCGCAGCCCTTGCGCGGTGATTTGAACAAACTTGGCTTTCAATTGCAGGTCCTCAATATTTTTTGCGCCCAAATAACCCATTCCAGATTTTAATCCACCGACTAACTGATGAATAATACCCGATGCGTTTCCTTTATAGGGCACTTTGCCTTCGATGCCTTCTGGAACCAGTTTGTCAAATTCTGAAACATCACTTTGTCCGTAGCGATCTTTAGAGCCTTTATCCATTGCTGCGAGCGATCCCATACCACGATACATTTTATAAGTTCGTCCTTGGTATAAAATCGTTTCGCCAGGAGCTTCTTCCGCACCTGCCAGCAAATTTCCAATCATCACTGTGTTCGCGCCCAAAGCCAGAGCCTTGGTAATGTCGCCTGAATATTTAATTCCGCCATCGGCAATAATAGTTTTACCTAATTTTTTTGCGACTTTGGCACATTCAACAATCGCAGAAATTTGCGGCATCCCAACGCCTGCAACGATTCGCGTGGTGCAAATACTGCCGGGCCCAACACCGACTTTTACAACATCAACACCGGCCTTGATCAAAGCCTCGGTACCATCGGCGGTTACCACGTTACCTGCAACTATCATCACATCTTTGTACTTGGATCGCACTTTTTTAACCATTTCTAATACATTTTTAGAATGGCCGTGGGCAGTATCTATACAAAGCACATCCAGGTGAGCCGCGTACAGCGCTTCTGCTCGTTCGTCGGATCCTTCACCAACACCCAAAGCAGCCCCAACAAATAATCGTCCGTGGGAATCTTTGGTGGCCTGCGGAAATGCCTGAGCTTTTTCGATATCTTTAATAGTGATCAATCCCTTTAATTCACCTTTTTGATTTACGACAGGCAATTTTTCAATTCGATGCTTTTGCAAGATTTTTCTCGCTTGATCTAAGGTCGTTCCTTCTTGAGTTGTTACAAGATTTTCTTTGGTCATTATATTTTCAATCGGCTGTTCTACATTGGTTTCAAATCGCAGATCCCTATTGGTTAATATCCCAACCAGCATTTTTCCAACAGTGATGGGAACCCCGCTGATAGAATACTTGGACATAATTGCCAGCGCGGCACTGACTTTTTCCTTAGGTCCCAGTGTAATAGGTTCTTGAATCATTCCGCTTTCGTATTTTTTAACTTTTTCGACTTCAAAAGCTTGCTCAGTGATAGAAAGATTTTTATGTATAATTCCAAGCCCCCCATTTTGTGCCATAATTCGCGCTATTTTATTTTCGGTTACCGTATCCATAGCGGCCGAAATCAATGGAGAATTTAAGTACAGGTCTCTTGCAAAAAATGTTTTCGGAATAATATCAGTAGGAATAATTTCTGAGTACTGCGGGACCAATAAAATATCATCAAAGGTCAATGCCAATTCGAATTTCATGGCCGTCTTTGAATCCATAAAAGCCCCCTTTTGGAATTATTTTTC
>JAYVPD010000267.1:0-12126 GCA_043757515.1 Pseudobdellovibrionaceae bacterium | reverse complement strand
AAAGTTTTCCACATGAGCTTACAAGTTTTGGTTCGCTCGACATCTTCAGAGGATCTTGAAAATAAAGTCTCAGAAGTTTTGACCAAAATTAGGGAAATGGGCGGAAGCGAAGCTATGGAAGAATCGCTTGCAGCTTTTGATATTTTTAGTGAGTCAGCCATTCCTAATAGCCGATGTAAAGAACGCGTTAAGCGAGTGAAGACTTCAAACTTGTGCGATCTTTTGCCTGTGTTTGGGCCTTGGAGTGGGCATTACGAACCAAAAATATTACTTCGCTCAAGACTTGGAAGTCTAGTCAGTTTCAATCCATTTACCAGCGAACTGACCAATTCAAATCAGATCGTCAGTGGAGGATCAGGCAGCGGTAAGTCATATATGACAAATATTTTGATGATGCAAATGCTGAAGGAAAACCCAAAGATTTTTATTGTTGATATTGGAGGATCATACAAAAAAATCTGCGAAAACTTTGAAGGCCAGTACATCCAGCTAGGAGTTGATACTGATTTATCAATAAACCCTTTTGATCTTGGCGTCGGCGAAACAGCTCCGTCCAGCCAAAAAATTAAATTCATCTTAAGCTTGGTTGAAATCATGACTAAAGAAAATGAACAGCTTCGGCTTGGTAAACTGGAAAAGTCAGAGATCGAGGCGGCAATTGAAAATGTGTATGAAACTTCAAAAGCTCCACGCCTTTCTGATTTGCGAAAGCTACTTTTAGAACATTCGGATACAACGATTCAGCGCATCGGCAAAATTTTAACCAGTTGGTGCGGAAACTCGCCTTATGGAAAATTTGTTGATCAGCCAACAACCTTGCAGCTTAAGCGGCCCGTTGTCTGTTTTGATTTAAAAGGCATGGAGTCTTATCCTGATCTTCAATCGGCCTGTCTATTTATTATTACAGACTTTGTTTGGCGTGAAGTTCAGTTGGATAGAGCTAGACCCAAGTTTTTAATTTTGGATGAATGCTGGAAGCTGATGGAAAACGATTCGGCGTCTTTGTTTATCGCCGAAGTCTTTAGAACTTTTAGAAAGTATATGGCCTCGGCCATTGCGATCTCACAAAATATTGATGACTTTGCGAAAAGTAAAATTGCAAACGCAATTTTGCCAAATTCATCAATTAAATGGGTTTTAAAACAAAAAGGAGCCGACAAAGAGCGACTGAAGGAAGTCTTAAGTCTGAATGCCAATGAAGTTGAATTGATTTCGTCTTTACAACAAGAACGAGGTTCATTTTCTGAAGCCTTCTTGATGGCCGAAGATGCCAGGGCTGTTGTGATTATCGAATCAACTCCGCTTGAGTATTGGCTCGCAACGACTGATGGCCGTGATTTAGGGAAAATCGAAGAATACAAAAAGAATAATCCTGAATTACGCCAGCTTGCTATTTTGAAAAGACTTGCCGCTGAATTTCCAAAGGGAGTTGCTGCACATTTAAATGAGGTTAAACGATGAAAGCACTTTGTTTGATCTTTTTCGCCTCTACAATTTTTATGTCGCCACCATCAAAGGCTAGTATTTTTGGTGAAGAAACTGCTGTCCTTTTAGAAATTTTAGCAAACGCTCTGAAGCAACTCACTGAGCTTAAAGCCCTTGTCGATAATGGTAAAGATCAAATCAATTTGATCAAGGACATCAATCGCGGGATTAACGACTCTTTGAATTTAGCTCGCACAATTTATCCCAATATTGATCCAGGTATTTACAAAGATTGGAACAATGCGAGCGATGCTCTTGGAAAGCTTCAATCCATATACGGGATCGTAACTCAGTCACCGGATGCTAAAATATACTCAGACACGGATCAAAATGTCGCTGAAGCCGTCGCATTAAATAATGATGTGTACAAGTACACTCAAAATATCGACGAGCTTGGCGAAGCCATCAAAGAGTTCAGTCATGAAGTATCCCCAGGCGGCGCCCAAAAACTAACGGCGCAAACTATGGGTGTCATGCTTCAAGTTATGAATCAAAGTCTGCGGACGCAAGCTACGGGGCTAAAACTGCAAGCGCAAACGATGGCGGTTCAAAACAAAAAAGAAAAAGACTCAACCAAACAATATCTAGAATCAGCTAACACACTTCGGATTGCGATGAAAAAAGACAAAATCCAATTTGAAGCACCAAGGTTTTAGGAGGCATAAATGGTTTCAGATATAGCTTGGCTTGCAACAGAGGCTAAGAAAATTCATGAGATATTTTCAGGATATTTTTACCTGATCATTACAGTGCTGATGCTTTTAGGGATAGCCATTGAATACTTTAAATGGCCTATCGGGGCAGTTCCACAATTTGGTACGCTAGTTGGCCGAGCCCTAATAGCGGCTTTGCTACTACATGCGTATCCAGAAATTACAAATACAATTGCTGACGTAACTGATGCAGTTGCAGGAAAGCTGGGTGATTTGAATAATTTTAAATTAATATTGGATCGAATGGGAGATAAAATTGGTGAGCTATCTTGGTCGTGGGTTTCTTTTAAAGAAACGATCATGTTGCTTATTAGTTTTCTAACATTTTTTATTCTGTATTTTTCTATTCATATTGCAGACAGTTTTTATATTTACGTCTGGGTAATGCTTTATGTATTTTCGCCGCTCCTGATTGCACTTTATGTCTTGCCTGCAACCGCGTCCGCGACTTCAGCTTTGTTTAAATCATTGATTGAGGTCGCCTGTTGGAAAATTGTCTGGTCGGTCATCGCAACGCTTTTATGGAGTAGCGCCTTAAGCCAAATCAATCAAGATGGATCACAAGTGAGCTTCTTGTCAGCTATAGGATTTAATATAATTTTAGCTGGCTCGCTTCTTTTGACTCCATTTGTTGTTCATGCCTTATCAGGTGGCGGGCTTTCACAAATGGGCAAAGATTTAAGCTCACTTGCTATTGGCGGTATGACTATCAGCCCTAGTAGGACGATGGGTGCTACGAAAAATTTAGCCTCGAAGACATTTTCTAATTTCACGCCTGGCGTGAAAAAAAGTAGTCTAAAAAATAATTCCGTTAAAAACAATCATACAAAAAATCAACAACCGCAAAAAGCGAAAAAACAAATTAAAGCATAGGATGGTTATTTATGAAATACACAGAAGCATGGTCTTCAGTGGTATCGCAGAATTTTACTTTAAAATCAGTTGCAGTGATTCTTGGAGCCCTTTCACTTATTCTAACGATGGTTACACTCAAGTTAACATTCAAGGACTCAGTTATTATTGAGCGTGGATGTTATTCAAGGGTCGCTCAGCCAGTTAAAGACGAACACTCAAAACAAGAAATTGAAAACTTCTTTCGGGAAGCCATTTCGCAAAGATTTGATTCGCAGGTTTTGGCAACCGATGGGATGCTTTCACCGGACGAGTTTCGGATTCGTGACCAAGAACAAAAAGAATTTACAAATCGAAACCTAAAACAACGAGTCGTCATCAATTCAGTTTTGGAAACATCAGAAGGATTTAAGCTCGATACGGATCGAATTATTTCCGTTGGTGATGTTAGGTCAGCATTCAAGTTTCAACTTTTAGTGAAACTTGAATCAAAATCTAGATCTCAATCGAATCCTTATGGGTTGCTGCTTGTATCTACGAAGCAGATTGACGAAAAACAAAATCAAAAAAATTCGGAGAGTAAATAAATTTGGAAAATAGAAAATTTTCTTTCGGAAATATATTGAGAATCGCTTTGATCTATTTAGGAGCAGCTTCATTGCTGTTCCTATTTATTAATGACTCTGAAGCTAAGACAAGTCTGCGCACCGTCAAATGTGACGAATCTAAAATGATTGAAGTCTATATCAGACCCAGCTTCAGCACGATCATCAATTTCCCAGTCAAACCGGACAACGTTGTTTTGGGTGGAAAAAATCAATTTGGAATTGAATATATCAAAAATGATCTTGCGCTGACTGCATTGGCTTCAAATTCTAGGACGAATCTTTTCGTCTACCTTTTCGGCCGCCGCTGCGGGTTTCAACTCATGGCTTCGGTATCGCAGCACGACAACCTAATTTTGGTCCGTGATCCCGAAGAAACTAAAATCAAAGTTCCATTCAAATAAGGATTTACCATGAATGAAGAAGCAAAAGTACAAATAGTAAATGACGATGGCCATAGCAAGCGTTGGGGCCTTGGTGGCTTTTATCGAAAAGAAGGACGAAAGCTGAGTATCAACGCCAAGGTGACAGCATGGATGTTTGGGTTATTTATTTTAGCCGGTAGCGCGTACTCGATTATCTCGGAATTTTTTAAACCAACACCATCTGAAAGCTCTGGGCCGATTGGTTTTAATGATTCTGTTCAAAACCAAGAGCAGAATCTAAAAGTTCAAATACCAATGGGAAGCTCGGAGTACAATAAGCCTAAACCACCAAGCAAGACTAACGTCGTGGTTCGCTATTCAGCTCCAGAAGTCATTGGAAGACCCAACTTAGGAAAGATTCCACCGGGAACAATGGTCAAAGC
The DNA here is from genome assembly GCA_043757515.1 of Pseudobdellovibrionaceae bacterium. GTDB lineage: Bacteria > Bdellovibrionota > Bdellovibrionia > Bdellovibrionales > Bdellovibrionaceae > UBA2316. The sequence continues at coordinate 7,663 of JAYVPD010000267.1, read as the reverse complement.
TAAATTTATCACTGGGGCCTCTAACGGCCCTTTAAAGGCAATTTTAGCAGAACCGCTGTCGATCAATGGTGAAGAAATAGCAAGCGAAGGCACAACGCTCGTTGGTATAGGTAGTTCAGGCGAAGACAGGTTGATCGTTCAATTTTCTAAACTTGTTTTTAAAGATGGCAAATCTCAAGCGGTTCAGGCTCAAGCCTGTGATCTTTCAGATCAAACAGTCGGAGTCAAAGGGAAGAAGCTTAGCAAGTACGCGGTACTTTTAGCAACTAGCGCTGGGTTGAACTTTTTAGGCGGAGTTGCTGAGGGTTTGCAAGAGAACCAAGTACAAAATGGCGTTGCCACAAAGAAAAATGATTTAAGAAATGCCGCCCTAAATGGCGCATCAAAAGCCGCCCTTGATCAGTCTCAAGAAGTCCTGTCGGACTTAAAAAATAAAAAATCTGTTATCCAAGTCGATAGCGGAAAAGAATTTTACGTTTTATTTGATGGAGAATAATTTGTCTAAAACTGAAAACAAAAAGCCAAATCAAAATTTAGAATTTGCCGATAAAATATTTTTTGTCGGTAAAAAGCTATTATTTGGAATTAGTCAGCCCCTTATAGAAGTCTTTTATGGAATTAAAAAGGATACCATTTTGTATTGGCCAGTTATTACCTGGGGAATTCTATTTGATTTTCTAACCTTAAGTCACCTCGATCAAAAGGTTTTTAAATTTTTAAAGGTCGAATGGCTATATCCGACTCATTTGCTTTCGTACTCGCTCTATTCATTTGTAGGAGCTACATTTGGTTTCTGGGTTTGGGGAGCCATTCAAACCAATAAGAAAAATAATATGATTCAAAGACTGACCGATGTTTTCCAAGAGGCGGGTCTAAAAAGTCCAATGGGCCGACTACCAAATTTTATCTTTGACGTGCCTGTGGACGAATTTGTTCGCAGACTGCGAGTCACAAATGCTTTTATGCCAAAGGCCAAGTTTGTAGAGGCGAAAGACCGTCTAGAAAGTGCATTGCAAGTTTACGTTGATGAAATTTCAGAAAGCAAAGGAAGTGGCACCGTCGATTTGCTTTATTCGCATTATGAAATTTCAAAAATGGTTGAATTGAAAGATCACATGACCAAAGTTCCACAGCAATTTCTGGTTGGCCAAACCAGAGCAAAAACCATTTACTCAAGCCTGACTGACACACCCCACTTATTAATTGGTGGTCAAACTGGCGGAGGTAAATCAACATTTTTACGGCAACTTGTGGTCTCGCTCTACTGCAACAATCAGAACTATGACTTTACTTTGATTGACATGAAAGGCGGACTTGAGTTTCAACTCTTTGAAAACCGTGAACGAATTTCCGTGATTTCAAATGCCAAAGTGGCCAAGGAGAAATTCACAAAGCTGGATGAAATTCTAACCGAACGCTTTAAATTGTTAAAAACAAACAGTTGTAAAGATATCGAAGAGTTTTACAAAAAGCCAGTCGAAGAATTGAAACTTCCCGAAGGCTTAAAACACGTAACAGCTAATCTGAATAGACACATTGTCGTGATTGACGAAGCCGCTGAATTATTTTTAACCAGTGGCAAAAATAATATCGCCGATATTCAAGACCTCACACGAAAAGCCATTCGTATTGCAGCTCAAGGCCGCGCTGTTGGCATTCACCTTATCATTGCTACACAAAAGCCAGACTCGAATGCGATTAGTACGCAAATTAAAGCCAATCTTACGGGAATTATTTCGTTTCCGATGGCAACACTGGGTGCAAGCATGTCCATTCTTGGAAACGGTCGTGCCAAAGAGCTTCCCGCGATTCCGGGTCGCGCTGTATGGCGAAGTGGCTTAGAGCAATACGAAGTGCAAACTCCATTTATCAGTCCCGACCAAGTTAAAGTTGAACTTGATAAAATTTCTCCGCTTGTTGTTGAGGTTGTAAATGAAACAAAAGAGTAACTTTCTGATCACGAGCGATGATTTTAAATTACTTCAATTTTTGTGGAAGTGGAAATTGTCGACCACGGTTATAATTAATAAAGCTATTTACAAAGACCGTTCTGCCAATAGATGTTATCGAAGGCTTAGATCCATAGAAGAAAATAAATACATCGAATCTATTTTTTCTAGAGATCGAATGGTTTGTCTTTGGCAATTGACTGATAAAGGCTACCAAGAGCTAAACTTTGATGGCATTGAAATCAGTCAGCGCGGATACAAGGCCGAACATCCTGAGCATGATTTTTGGTCCTCGTTAATTCAATTCGGCGTTTGGATTGACCAAGTTCCAAAAAATTCAGACTTATTTTCGGAGCAACAATTGAGACGCTACGAAATTGAAAGCTATCCAAGGTGGGTGCCGCATACCAAACAGCATCGGCCCGATGGCTGGTGGAAAACAGATTTAGCCAAGAGTAACAAAGAAAGCCTGATTGCAATGGAAGTTGAGATGACAAGGAAGCCGTCTTCGAGCTATAATGAAGTTGGTGATTTTTATTCAAACATCATTGATGTTTGCCAGGTCGTTTGGATCGTCAGAAGCGAGTCCGATGCAAATTTTATTCTTAAAAATTTGATTGCTGGTTCTTCAACGAATGCTAGTGAGCAAAGTTTTTTGCTCTTTAGCCAATTTATAAAGGATCAGTGGTCAGCCCCAATTTTAATTGGAAAAAATAAAGGTAAATCAATCAGAGAAATTTTAGACCCTCATCACAACAATGCTCAGTCACTAACGACTCAGCATTGTTTGCTCGACACGCGAAAAACCCCATTAGAATCAACAAGTCCAAGGCTTTTAGCTCAGATCGAGTTAGGGGTCAGTAAGAATATATTAGGTTGAAAAAGGAGTAAGGTTTGAAAATAGCCATTTTGTTAATAGGTATGATGACGGTAATGAGTTCATGTACGTCAATGAACAAGAATAAGAATGATACAAATAATACAGCTATTAAGGATGATAATAAATCACCTTCATTAACAGCGCCAAAAGTTAGAAAAGTTTGGGTCCCTGAAAAAATTGATGGCGATAAATTTATCGAAGGTCATTACATGTGGATCTTGGAGAAAACAACTTCATGGAGTCAATAAAATGAAAGACAATTTAGAAAATGAATCAAATAAGAAATTGAAGCCTAAAAAATTAGATCGAATTGTTTTGGATTCTGAATCAGTTGAAGCTATTAAAAACATTATGAGCCAAGTTGAATCTCAGCTTGGCGGCTTATTTCATGTGAGCCCAAAACTAATTGGTAATTTTCTTCTTAAGAAAAGGTCAGCACTTTTAACAGCGCAAGAATTAGAAGAATTAAGAGCTGAAAATCACGATGTTATCAAAGCCTTAAAAATGGCTATGGCAGAGGCTATCAAGGCAAAGCAAAATGGTTCTGAAGTCGATTTAAATGCACTGCTAAAAAATGTTCAGACACCAGGTGTTAATCCGGATTCAGCGCCTAAGAAGCGTCGTGGAAGACGAAAGAAGTCTTTAGATTCAAATTTGCAGGGTCAGCAGTTGATTAGTCCAATTATCGCAAATGCGAAGGAATGATGATGCTTTCTAAGCGAGTTTCCACGAATGCAAATTTGATTCAAATTAAAATAATAAATTCAACTTTATTATTTTCACGATGAGCTGTATAAATAAGTCAATGGCTGAGAATCAAAATTCAGCTTCGTTCTTTGAAAAATTAAAGTGGATAACGACGAGAGAAGCTGCCGAGTATTTAAGGTTATCTGTTGGACAAATTAGGAACATGGTTTGGCGAGGTCAAATCACAAGTTACAGATTAAACAACAGGTTACGTTTTCTTAAGTCTGATTTAGATAAAATTATGAAGTCTTCAAACGATTGGAGAAAATCATGATTAAAAAATATCTAGATTTGAATGGCGAAGAATTGTGGGAAGTTTATGTAAACATTAGAAGTCAAACTTCCTCAATTCGAGTTCAAAAAAGACTTAAGGGCGCTAAGACTGAAGCTCAAGCAAAAAAGCAAGAGATTCAGTTAACCCGAGAATGTGAAAGAGAGCTTCTATTAAAAGAGTCGAAAGGAATAAGTTGGTCTGAGTTGTTAGAAAAATACGAGCTTCATCAAAAGCAAGATTTTTCGAGCAAATTATCGGAGCAAACAAAAGCGGACTATGTAGCTACAATTCGTAAGCATACCAATGGTTGGATGGCTAGGGAGGCTTCAGGACTTAATCCCTCGGACGTAAGAGAATTATTTATCGAGACGGCGAATGTTTTGTCTGTCGCGCACCAGATTAAGGTGAAGTCGATTTTAAATAAAATTTTTAGTTACGGGATTGAGTCAGGGCTTATTAAGAATATGCCGATGCTTCCAACTGCTGGGATCAAGTTCCAAAAAGAAGAAGAAAAGATGCCGGAGATCTTAACGATTTCCGAAATTAAAAAACTTCTTTTTGCGGCTAAAGAATTAGAGCACCGCTGGTACCCTGTTTGGGCCTTTGCACTTTTAACAGGTATGCGTAACGGAGAAATCTACGCGCTACTTTGGGATGATGTTGATTTTGATAATAAAATTATTAATCTAACAAAATCCTTTAATAAAAGGTCTGGGCAAACGAAGTGTACAAAAGGCGGCTATTGGAGACACATTCCGATTTCATCAGAGCTTGAAACTCTACTTAAAGAGCTAAAGTTGAAATCGGCTGGAAATCCGCATGTCCTACCTAGGATCAGGGATTGGAATAAAGGTTATCAAGCCAGAGAGCTTCGGGCTTTCTGTCAAAGTATCGGCATTCCAAGTATCAGGTTCCATGCTTTAAGGGCTTGTTTTGCGACCCAACTTATACGTCAGGGAATTCCGGCCATCCAGATTCAAAAAATCTGCGGCTGGAAGGATTTAGAAACGATGCAGCGTTATATTCGACTGGCTGGTATTGAGATTTCGGGCGTAACTGAAAATCTTAAAATTTTACCAGACAGGGCTGTGATGGCCGAGGTTGTAAACCTCTTCGCAACGTAAAATTGTATAAGTTTTGAATTTAAAAATACCTTGGCTACTTTTTGGCTACGTGGTTATCTAAGTACTTGAAAGGTGGCGGAATTGGCCGCTACCTCCAAATTATTTTCTGCATTCGCAGAAAAACTTAGATAACTCATCGAAAATAAACAACAAAGGTTTCAACGGTTTAGCGATTTCTGATTTTCGAAACCATCACAGAAAATCACCTGTCGTCACAGAAGTTGGCTTCATTTTGGCTTCACGCTGGCTTCAGATTAGTGATTTTCTCCGCTTGTATTTGAGCGACTTCCTTCGTCGGACCCCATTTTAACTATCGAGAGCCTTTAACAAAAATGGAGGTTCATATGATGGGTATCGTACAATTTATAAGAAGTCTTTTATTAGTGGCAGTTTTACTTGGTGCCGCTGGCACATTGGTCGAAGCGACTGGCATTGTTGGTCGTGAGGCTGCCAAAGCTCATCAGCACGGTGGAATGAGTTTCAAATGGCTGAACAGGCAGCTAGTTGGGAATGGATCTAGATAAGGATGTTTCCGCATCCTTTAAAAGAGTTAAATGAAATATCTAAAATCGTATGCGTATGTTCCAACTAACTGTTCAGATTGCTTCGCCATTTCGGCAAGTATTTTGGAAAATTCGATTGTGACTGGTAGCCGCTTATAAAGCTGGCCACTGTTCCAATTCATTTTTGTTAATTTCAGTACGTCTTTTATCAATAGGTCTAATGGATCTGTCCCATGAAAACGCTTCAGAAGCAATGGCGATGGAATCCCCCTCGCACTTTGATAGTAGTGGAAGCGTGGATTACTCAGATCTGCATGCTGGACACTACCATCGGTCCACAATAATGCACTAAAGTCGTCAATTTGAATAGCAGCTCCTCGCTGAAGTGGAAAATTGTGATAAGGACTGCTGTTATCTCGATTTGCCCATTTACCAGATTTTTTTTCACAATTCCATCTTATGCCCCGCCACAAATTATTTTCCTGAATTTGCAGAAGCTCTACATTTTGAATACCCTCTAAAGCTTGGGTAATACCTTCGATTTCATCTTTGTTAAAAAAGTTACTTTTATGAATTACAATTCTATCTAGTTTTGAATTCGCACCTGATGAAAAGTATGATTCCCGAAGCGTGGTAATTAATCTTCTAGCGTCATCTTTACTCATGAAAGGATTCTTGTTGATTACAATATGTTTTCTTATTGGCTGAAGTAAAACTCTTAAACCCTGACCCCGTTCATCAAAAAGTTGGCTCGCTGCAAGTAAGGTGTTGCCATCCTTGAGGGCGTATCCCAAACCAATGTAAGCTGTATTTGGAGATGTAGTGTTCACGCGCCAAGGGATGCCAGCTCCCTTTACGTAAAGTCCTTGAGCCAACCACCACTTAACTCGTAGCTGGTCAGAATAATCTAGAGATTTTTTTTCAACGAATTGAACTTTAATACCTTTTTTAGCACTATAAAGTTTTACCGAATCATGCAAATCAAAATACGAGGACTCATTCTTCAGTTCCCTAAATTGGCTCCAGCTTTGAGGAACGTAAACAACTAAAACGTCAAAGGTATGCTTATTTAAAGAAATTCCATCGATACATTTTTTAATTACTTCATAAAATTCGATGCAAGTATGACCAATCACGTCTCTATTGTTAATTAGGATAACACGGGACTGATCAGATGGACTTGGAACGTCAAGCGGGGATCTAAAGGTTTTATAAAATCCAGGATAGTTTATTAGATATTGTTCTTTAGGATTGCTGTTTGAAGACTCAGAATTGAGTCCATCTAAATGTCCTTTGATTTCACCAAAGCTATTATCCGTTGTGATAATAGCAAGTCTAATAGGAGCGGAATTTGACGAGAGGTTAAATTCGTATGGGCCAAAGTCACTTAGCCCTTTCAGTGGGTGAATGGTTTCCATCTTATTGTCAGTAGGATTAAAAATAATCTTTGGTTCTTCAAAATATTGAGTGCGCTTATAAAAATGAGTTTGGTCTGTCTGTGGGTAACCTGCTAAAGAAAAGGTCGCGGAAAAAGAAAAGTTAAATTCTCCAAATGAATAAATTTCTTTTGGGTTTTTAAAAAGTTTATTTCGCCAGTTCTTCGTCAGATCACCAACTTTTTGATTATATCTATTTGATTTAATTCTATTAACAGCACCAGTAATAACAGGGTCGTTTTTATTTTCCTGAGAAGGCCCCTGTAAATATACAGTTGGAACAAACAAAAGACGCAATTTTTCATCTGCCCAAGAGAGTTGGAACTCTAATGCCTCATAGGCTTGATACCCTGTTGGGACGCTGCGATCATTTACGAGTTGGTTCGAATCGAATATTCCGGCTTTTTTGAATCTTTTGAATCCCTTAGTTGCAAAGAACATCAAGATCGCATCATAAATCATTCCTTGATAAAAAGATGAATCTTCAGACAGTTTATTTTGAAAAAGATCTATGCTCGTTGGAGTTTGACTAATTCTAAGATCCGATAAATATTTCGAAATATCTACTTTGTCTCCCCAAAGATAAAGCTTCCCTTTGAAAAGAGAAAAAACGACTTTATTTTTGGATTCGTGACTTTTGAGATCACTCCACCTTACTACCTAGTTCATAATATAGTTTACAATCCGAATATTTCATGATTTGATTTTCTCATGAAGATTGATGGTAGAACTTTAGATCACGCGGCACTG
>JAYVPD010000266.1:0-12142 GCA_043757515.1 Pseudobdellovibrionaceae bacterium | reverse complement strand
TACATTCTTTACATAACCACCGTCGGTTTTATAAGAACTGAGCTTCTTTTTTAGTATCCCTAAATCCATTCGACACCTCCTTGTGTTCGTGAATTAAAGTTATCCTCTTTTTTTCATTTTGAAAATGTCGGGACTTTCGATGATGTACGTTATTTTAAAATCATCAATCCATTGACCATCAACATTCCACACGACATGTAGTTTAGCAGCAGCCTTATGTTCATCTTTGCAGTGTTTTTCTTTCCACCCAGGCTCTGAAAATAGACTACCGTGAACTTTGATGTCGGTGGAATCTATCGCGAGCAGTTGTCTAATTGCCTTTTTAATTTTTCGATTTTGGGTTTTAGCTCGTATATCCAGCAAAACGATGTCACAGAGCCCTTGAAAAAAATAATGGTTGCGTTTACGAATAGCATCACCAAAAGTGGAATCGGCAATACCCAGATTAACTTCAACATCGCGGTACGTTTTAATTTGCAGTATAAAACAAGAAAGCAGAGCATGGGTTAGTTCCCAAGTTGTTAGTCCGCGTACTCCTTTATCGACGTCCCACTTATCGGCTAATGCGTTGAATCTTTTTTTATCTATGAGTTGAAATAAGGGCTTACCCTTGCGAAGCTGTCGCATAGTTGCTGGCCTTCCTTGGCTTTATTGATTTGTTTTTGCAATTAAATCACAACAACCAATCGAAGGTCTGGCAACTACTTGTTTTTATTCATTATTAAACCGGTCAGCAGTGCTTGTTTGTTTTTAAGTCGTTGTCTATACACTCGGTTACGGTCGCGATGATCTAACTTACCTTCAACTGAGGAGGCATATTTTTTATTAGCTTTTTTCGAATTTTCTTTATAGCCGTGATCGCGGCACGTTGTAGAGCAATACTTGTGACCTTTGAAACAAGTACGACAGATTACAAACGCCGCCTTGCAGGCGCGACAGTCAATTGCGAAGGCATTGATATGGTTTGTTGTAACAATTTTTAATGCCAAAAAGAAGTTCCCCTGATAGAAGCATAACAAACTTTTAAAGGGGCTTGTATGCGACTCATAACCAACAATAGTCCAAAAATCGGGCGTAATGATCAATGCCACTGTGGCAGTGGTCAAAAGTATAAAAAATGTTGCTGGGAAAGCGACATGAATCAAAAAACGAATCAAGACACAAAGGTACTTCCAAAGAATCTAAACCCAATGGCTATGCGAATGGAAATGCAGGCGATGATGGGACAGATGGGTAAGATCATGCAGGAAAAAGGCATGACGATTGACGAAGCCAATAAATATTTTGTTGGTCGCTCTATGGATGAAATTGCAGAAGAATCTCGTGGTTTTATACGTACTCCATGCGAAGAGGCCTATGATCTTGCTTTAGAAGCGCACTCTGCGAGAACACCGAAGCAAAGTGTTCTAATGGCCCAACGCGCTTTAGAGATCGATCCAGACTGCGCAGAGGCCTATATTGTGCTTGATAATAACTTATCGACTAATCCATTGATGACGATCAATTATATGGAAAAAGCAATCCAGGCGGGCGAGAAAAAACTGGGGGATCAGTTTTTTAAAGACAACACCGGACACTTTTGGGGAATACTAGAAACACGATCCTACATGCGCGCACTACATCACTTAGCCCAAGCGCTTTGGGAGTGTCGAAGACAATCTGAAGCTACTGAAGTATGTTGGAAAGTATTAAAACTGAATCCAAATGACAATCAAGGGATCAGATATATTTTAATTGATTTTCTATTGACTGATAATCGCCTTAAAGAAGTTGAAAAATTAATTGAACTGTATCCTCGGGAATGGTCTGCGCACTGGAATTATGCAACAGCACTTTATTATTTTAAAACAGAAGGTGCTAAATCGGAAAAAACAATCCAACAAGCAAAGAAAGCCATCGAATCAAATAAATTTATTTTGCAATACCTAACTGCAAAATCAAAAATACCAAGCGGTGATCCTTCGCACTACTCACCTGGCAGTAAAGAAGAAGCAATCTGTTATATTCAAGACTCAGTAACAGCTTGGCTTGGAACACCGAATGCACTTCAGTGGATAGCAGAACAGGGTGAATTTACTGAAAGTAAAACTAAAAAGAAGAAAACGACCAGAGGGAAAGGCCACTAATCTACAGAACTGGTGGCCTACCGCAAAGAAAAAGAAGCCGCTGAAAAACTCAAACTTGTTCAAATGCAAGAGTCCATCAAAGCAGAATCAAACAACCAGTCTATTGAAGAACTTAAGAAAATGGTTATAGATTCGCAAGCAATTCAGAAATATGAAGTTTCACTTCAGGACGCGGCTAAAACCAAAGTTGCCGAAATTCAAGGGCAATACTATGAAACCTATGATTAGCGCCACCTAACTATTATTAGCTCGATATACGAAATGCCTCGGCCAATTGTAAATAATTAGCCGAGGCATTTTTTTACCTTGTTTGTATAGAAACGATTGCCTTTTTAGGGTGGGTCCAAAAACCGGCTTTGAAAAACAAACCGGTCCTGCCAATCAAAGCAGGACCGATTTGAATTTTAACAGCTTGGAATCAAGTGCTATAGAGTGCAATTATTTCGATGCCTCGAGAATAATAACATTGGCACCGAAACCAGGGTTATATGGTTTTGTATAAACACCAAAAGGATCACTTATAAAAAATAAATGGGATTTTTGATGAGAATACTTTATACCGCAATCACATTTAAAACCCGATAACCGAAAATAACGTGGTTCCCCCTCGATTCTGCAGAAACCATTTAAGCGCGGATTAAATTCGTAAGTTCCCTGACAGGCACCCAAACCACCGTCAACTCGAAGTTGATTGAACGCTGCGGGTTGAATGACTATGGGTTCTAGCTGAAGCGCACTCCATCCAGTCTTTCCAAGGTTAACAACTTTCCACTGGCCAAGGAAATTTTTAAGATCTGCACTCGGCTCCGCCTTTAACAAAACTGAAAACATTAATACTGTTGCTAAAATAAAAGTTTTTTTTATCATATAGGTCCTTTTGAATATTGTTAACCTATACCATACCTGAACGTATAAATTCTTTCACCTGTAGTCTTGTAGACAAAGTGACAATTTAAGGAATCCCAGATTGTCAGTTGCGACATATTGGACCTGAGCTTTTTGGGACTCCGGGCTTTGTTTAAATAGGTGGAAGTAGCGGCCTTTGAATAAAAGGACCGCATTAGTGGCTTGCCCCGGGAGCATATTCTAGGATCTCATCAATTTCAGTTTCTTCCGGTTCTTCACAGGCAATCTTATAGGCAAAACCGTTTTCGGCATAACCATCTATATAATAGTGGTGGAAATCAGAATCTCAGTGCGGCTTTAAGTTCTTTGCCGTGGTCGTCTGTTCCCAATTTTTGCCGGGTAAGTTTACACGCTGGATTGTTGTCTCATCAATTTGGTCTTCCACGAGTTTTAATTTCCAGCAAAGCCGATATCCGATCAACACCAAAATGATTTTGGTAAGATCAAACTATAAATGCCAGCTAGCTTAAAGTTTTTGGCTTCGCTTCATTCGCTAATGGCGTGACACTGGAATATTGTGCCAGTTTCTATTGTCACCGTTATTACAAGCATCGTCCCGTGGCTAAGCCGCCAGATCATTTGATTCGATTGCACCTGGCTCGCGGCTTATCGCATTTCAGGAACGCGGTCCTTTTAATCAAAGGCCGCTACTTCCACCTATTTAAACAAAGCCCGGAGTCCCAAAAAGCTCAGGTCCAATATGTCGCAACTGACAATCTGGGATTCCCTTATTGACCTCTCTCACATGACCATAGAAAAATACTTAAATGAAACTAACTGCCACTATTTACTTTTTTATAATTTTTGGGATTTTAGGACCCTCCATAAGCCAAGCGTGTTCATGTAATTTTGAATACCTGAAAAAAATAACGAATAATCCTAAAAATGCGAGTTCATCGTTTATCGCCCTTTTTAAAGATGGATATTTTGAGGTGAAACGGAATTGGAAACCTGTACCTTCAATAAAGTTTAAAACGTCAGCGTCATTTTCTGGGCATGTTACCAAGTGCGATATGAATCTAACAACGAATCAAGAATACCTCATACTTTCGACTGAAAACACTGAAGACCCTATGAGGTTAAGCATTTGTTCCGTTAATGCTATCAAATTGAAGGATGCGAAAGATTTGATAGCGAAACTCGACAACCCCTCAGTACCGGAGCCCGTCTTGAAGCCTCAGCCCGAAAAATCCGCTGAAAAAATTTCTGGAACAAAATTTGAAATCCCTAAGAATTGGAATGGAACAATTAAAGCGTTTTGCGAACACAACTTGCCAAATTCAACAGCTGTAGGTGGTGTTGCGTGCAGCGGAGCGGAAGTTCACTTTGCTAAATCATATGGTGACTATCGTGTTACCTATTGTGGTGAATCGACGACAAACCAAGCCGTGAAGTGGAGTTTTATTTTTTGTGGAAACCGTTAACGTCCAAAACACTCGTTTTTAGCCTATTTCAAGTTCGCAAAGGTTCGTTAAGCTGATCGAGCCTAAAACCGCACAAGCTAAACAAAATGCTATGATTTGCCCAAAGAGCCAATGGCATCAAGAAACTGTCTAGAATTTATGATTTTCAAATTTACGATATTGTTTAGGACGAGTAGATCTTTATCTCCACTTATGATGTAGTCGACTTTTCCCGCCAAAGCCGCCTCCAAAAATATTTCATCATTTGGATCACGGCATATGGGCTTAGGCAATTTAACCGGCTGCACATATTCTGAGTACATTCGAACTGTTTCTAGAATTCGCCCCACAAGATCTTGCTGGTGATTTAATAGTTTGCTAAGAACCGCTTCATATTCATTGACGATTTCAACCGAAACTACGAGCTTAAATTTTCCCTCAAACCACAGGTCCAATACTTTATGAGGAGCTCCCTTCCATAAAGTTCCCGAAACAAAAATGTTTGTGTCGACTATGACTTTAATCATTTTTGACGTCGGACCTTTTTGATAGTTTTAGCAACGTCGCTTTTTTTAAGATTCAGAGATTTTGCACTTCTAGAAGCCTCTTGCATCAGACTAGAAAAATCTGATAAGCTTGGCGGCGTTATAGATTTCAGAATAACGGTATCGCCTTGCCCGATAACAACAAATTGATCGCCTTCCTTTAGATTTAAATTATCTCTAATCTCTTCCGGTATAACAATCTGACCTTTTGAAGATAATTTTGTAGTCGAAAAAGCAGCCATAAAACCTCACATTCTTACTGGTAAGATTATCTTACTTTGAATGACTTTTCAACAACTTAATACCCAATCGATTCTAGCTTTCCCTTATTTTCGACCGTTTCATTTTGGCTCCCCATTTTATAGGGTCGTCTTTAACAGCTTCTAGCCGCTTCTTAACAGCGCTACCGCTAATCTCAAAATATTCAGCCAGCCTGCCTATTTTCCAACCCTCGACCCAACGCAATCTTGCCAGTTCTGTTAAATCGAGACATTCTCGTTCCCAAGCAAGCCCGTAACCCTGAGAAACCACTGCTCCGCCTAGTTCTTGCAGCTTTGCATGGCCTCCACCACTTTTTGGTTCTTCGGTTCGGTTCTTCTCAGTTAACAGTTTATCACGTAGCGCATTTCAGTAAAAACAAGCATTTAAAGTTTTCAATCGATAGTTTACAAAGTTTCTAAACCCTCTGGCTCTTCGCTGGAGCGCTTTTGCTGTTCCGTTAGTAGCTTCTGTAAATCCATTTGTCCACCCATTTCCGAAGTAAGCGATGAGCTCTTCTTTCCATTTTTTGAGTGTTCTGCCAAGGATTTGGGCTGCTTCCCGGGCCGAGTTTTGAAGGTCTATGATAAATAAATCAAGCTGCCTGCGTGCTTGTCGGCGATTTCGGGATTTACAAAAAAATCGCAGACGTTCTTTGTAAAAATAAAGCTCCTCAAGTTCCGGATGTTTTTCCAAAAACCTATCCATCTCGAGCTTTTCAAAATACTTTAAATCCTCTCTGTTGCGCAGAAGAAGTCTTCGCTGCTTGAGTTCAAGCCGATTTCCATTGATCAGTTTTCTTAGTTTCATCATCGCCGGAGTTAGTAGTCTTAGAGCATGGAACTTATCAGCAATAATTTTTGCGTTCGGGAACATTTTCTGCACAATACTGCGGTATCCGTTTGAGAGGTCAATCACCACCATCTCAACCTCTTCTCGGCCCGGGTACTGATCAATGATTTCAAAAAATAGATTTTGCATCCTTACCTTTACACATCTCAAAGAGTCTTCGCTTTTTAAGATCGCAAAATACGGTCGCAAATTCCGCATACCCATTGCGACGAGTAAAAAAGTGCTCATCAATTCCTAAAACTTTTGGCCAACGAATATTTTTTCACTCATTGAGTTTGTTTTTTAAAACTTCGTAGTGAACCTGGTAAATAAATCCACTCGAGCAGCTATGATGCTTTCGCACAAGATTTAAATTCGTGTAGTTTGCACAGTCCGCAGCTACCGCCTTTCTAAAGTGCGTGGTTGTCCTTCTACGAGGCCAAATGCCCGCCACAGCCTCTGTGAAAGGTTTACGGCATTGCTTGCAGTAATACCGATGCTTTAGAATTCTGAGCCAAAGAGGCTTTTCTTTGAGCGGCGCTTCGCGAACAATGACATGCAGTTTTCCGCACCGGACAGAAGACTTTTCTGCGCATCGGGGGCAGACTTCAATCTCATTTCTAAGCTTTTCATCGCCGCTGGAGGCACTGTCTCTAATTTTAAAAGATGAATATGCGCTTGTGCTTTTGGATTTTCAAATGCCAGAAATGAACGGCGACGAACTCGCAGCAAAAATCCGCGAAATAAATCCACTTCAGCAAGTAGCGATGTTTTCATGTGACGACTGTCGCGATGCACTTAAAAAAAGTCATAAGGCAGGAGCACTTGAGTTCATCGAGAAAAGTGAAAAACCTGAAACAATACTTTCAACCATTCAACTATATTGTCATCGTTACGATGCCGTTTGCAGAACTATTCGGCCAACAAAAGACAAAAGCGAAAATGCTCAACTTCTAAAGTCGCTTAATATTGTCGGAAAGTCCGAAGTAATGGGTAAAGTTGCGCACAAAATTCAAAAACTTGGTGAAGCCAGTGATATTTCAGTTTTTATTTCGGGTGAGTCCTGCTCTGGAAAAGAGCTTGTGGCAAGGGCTCTACATGATACATCCTCGCGTCGAAAGGGACCGTTCGTTGCCATCAACCGCGCAGCCCTTCCAAAAGATCCTTTGGAATCAGAATTATTTGGCCATGCTAAGGGCGCATTCACCGGAGCGTTTGATAAAAAAGATGGGCGCTTTGCGCTTGCAAATGGCGGAACTATTTTTCTTGATGAAATTGCGGAACTGCCGATGGACCTTCAAGCAAAGCTTTTGCGAGTCGTTCAAGAACGAGTGGTTCAGCCGTTAGGAGCCCGTTCGTCGATTAATATTGATGTTCGTATCATTACCGCGAGCCATCAAAATTTAAATGAACAAGTGAAGCAGGGATTTTTCCGGGAAGATTTAAAATTTAGAATTTTGGTGGCGGATATTGAACTTCCGCCGCTCAGAGATCGTGTTGAGGATATAGAGCTTCTGGTCGGGCATTTTACTGATTATTTTAACCTGTATTACAAATTTAGACCCGCACGGTATTTTCAGCGCCGAACGCTCGACGTATTTCGAAAATATTCTTGGCCTGGAAATGTTAGGGAACTAATCAACGTGATCGAGAAGCATATGATTCAAGCGAACGAGCCTGCGATAGCCCCGGAGCATCTGAACTTGGGGTTGTACCAAGGCGTTGCCGCTATGGGCGCTGGAGGGCTTAACCTCGAAGGTTTTGAGCTAAAGCAGGGGCAAGACAAGCAGTCCTTTGTTCTTGAGTCTATTGAGGCTGCTGGTGGGTCTAGAACTGAAGCAGCAAGGCGGCTGGGGGTCACGCCACAACATCTTCAGTATATTCTCGGAGAATCGAAATCCGCAAAAACAAAAAAACAAAAAACCGAGGATATGACTTTCTAAGTGAGTTTTCTGCTTGCTCGATACCGCAGTTTTTTGCCACGGCAGTTGATATTGGTATTTATAAATGCTGTACACACTTTTCCCGGATATTGATGACAGTTTCGCGAACGTCGCAATAGGACCCTAATGAGAATCGTGAAATGATTTTTGTTTATTCTTAATAATTTAGCGAGCTTGTCCGAAGGGATATATATGAAATCAAAATCAATAAACAACGTAGTTCGCAAATATTTGGGGTATTTTATGAAGCTTAGCACAGTTAAACGAGTAGCCGTTTCCTTTGGACTATTTATTTCTCTAAGTGCTCTGTTTCAAAATTGTTCTCCGCTGTCGACAACTGACAGTCCGAATTCTTCATTAGATCAATCTGCTAATGCCGTTGCTCCGCCAACAATCCAAGAAATTAACTACTCAGTTAATCCTGCTACCTATATTGTTAACAAGCCCATATCAAACAATATCGTTAGATCGACAGGTGGGACGCCCACTACTTTTTCTGTGACTCCTAATTTGCCAATGGGTTTGGTCATGGATCCAAATACTGGGATCATAAGCGGAACACCTACCTCAGCTAAAGCGGCTACCAAATATACTGTCTCTGCGAGCAATTTATCAGGGACTGTAAAATATGTGCTCAGCATTTCAGTAGTCGTTGAATCTCCACAGAACCTCACCTACGCTAGCAATCCAGTAAGTTATGTCGCTGGCTCAGCTGTTACCCCTAATACCCCAGGATTTTCTGGCGGAATGCCTACGTCCTACACTGTGAGTCCAAGCTTACCACAGGGTATGAGTCTTAATTCAACAACGGGTGTGATCAGTGGAACTCCGGCTGCAGCCCAAGCGGCCTTGAACTACATGATAACCGCAAGTAACAGTTCCGGCTCTACGACTATTTCTCTTAATTTAGCTATAACAGCAGCACTTTTAGCTCCCACAAATCTGAGTTACTCCAATAATTCTGCAGCCTATCCCTTAAATACTGCGATCAATTACAATAGTCCGACTTCGTCAGGTGGATCACCGACATTCTATAGTGTAAATCCAGGTTTACCATTGGGGCTCATGTTGAATTCAATGACGGGTGTGATCAGCGGAACTCCGACTGTGGCTCAAGCGGCCACCAATTACACAATCACCGCGAGCAACAGCACCGGATCAACAACCAAAGTCGTTAACATTTCAGTTATCTTAGAATCACCACGCAATTTAATTTATGCAAACAGTCCAGTGATATATATGACAAACACGGCGATCACAGACAATTTACCGAGTTTTTCGGGTGGAACCCCGACATCGTATACTGTAAATCCAAGTTTACCTTTAGGACTTAGTTTGAATTCAATGACGGGTGTGATCAGTGGATCTCCGACCGTGGCTCAAGCGGCAACCGATTACACAATTTCGGCCAGTAATACCAATGGATCAACTACAGCAGTTGTTCGTATCGCCGTTAACTTAGCTCGGCCAGTGGGCCTCAACTACATTATAAATAAAGCGGTCTATGCTGTAGGCCAAATTATTCCATCTAACGTACCTTCAAATAATGGCGGAGCAATAACTTCATATTCAGTTTCACCAGATCTTCCTGAAGGACTTTTGCTTAACACTTCAACAGGTATTATTTCTGGTAAACCTGTAAGAGATAGCGGAACTTCGAATTACAGGGTGACTTCATCTAACTCAGCCGGAAGTGTTGATGCTGTTTTAACTTTAAGTGTTTATAATATGGATGGGCTGCCGGCCACCAATTATGGAATTTATCATGATTCACAACATTGCGTGGTTCAAAGTGGTGGGTTGACATGTTGGGGTGACGGTAAAAATCCTTACGTTTTTAATAATTTAAACCCAAACCAGGTTTTCGCTATAAACTCGGGAGTCCAGGCTGTTTCTATGGGAGAAAACTATACGTGCGCACTCGTGAACGATGGAGTTCAATGTTGGGGATATAATGCTAGTCGATTAGGAAGAGGCGTTGGAAACACGGACGCTTCAGTCAGAACTCCAGGACCGGTCGTGGGTCTATCAACGGAAGTGCAATCCATAGTGACAGGCAAGTGGCACGCTTGTGCAATTGTGAATGATGGTGTCAAGTGTTGGGGAAATAATACCTATGGACAACTGGGCGATGGAACCAAAAATGAGTCTTGGGTTCCAGTACAGGTGGAAGGTCTCACATCTGGAGTACAATCAATAGCAATCGCGGATGAATATACCTGTGCCGTTGTAAATGGCGGAGTGAAATGCTGGGGTCGCGATACATATAAACTATTAGAAAATATAGGGGCTCCTCCTAAAGAATATTTAGTCCCAACGGCCTTGACCGCCCTGTCTTCTGGAGTTCGAAGTATTGCAACAGGATTCAATCACGCTTGTGCTATTGTTAATGAGGGTGTAAAATGTTGGGGTGGAAATTATTATGGTCAGCTAGGAAATGGTACTACATCTACATTTCTTACAACAACACCTGTACTTGTTGCAGGAACATCTGGTGTACAATCGGTTTCTCTCGGTCGATATGCTACTTGTGCTGTCATCAATGGCGCTGCGAAATGTTGGGGTATAGGTGACATTGGACAATTAGGTGGTCCTCCTACTTCAAGCCAAAATTTAGTGCCTATGAGTTCAGTGCCCGTTCAGGTAACTGGTTTAACTTCAGGTGTAAAGGGACTTTCGCATGGCTATGATCGTGCTTTCGCATTAACTTCAAATACAACTGGGCCTGTTTGGGTTTGGGGTCTTAAACTAACTGGGACTACTTCTCAGGGCCTAAAATATACGGAAGCATTTCCCAATCCACAACCCTTGTAGATATTAGGGATCTTGGTTGATTGGAGAAAAGGGCTAAAAGATAAATGCCCATCTCCAGGCCAAGATCTTCTCCATCGTACCTCTGTATAAAACGATTTTATATATCATATATCCCTGTCTTTTTTTGTTAACTGTTTTGCAAATGGGACAAGATTTGGAAGTCCTTTGGCCGATTTTTCCAAAGCCGCTCGTCGTACAGAAATATAGATTTTATCGGCGGCAACAGTGCCACCAAAAAGTGTGGCGATTACTCGTCTTCTCAAAATCTTGCTTAATATCAAACAGAGCATTTTCGACCTGTGAAAGCTGATCACTGATTTCTTTTGCTTTTTGCGATAACCCTAAACGTAAGGCTTTGTCGGTTTCACCTGCAATAGCCTCATAAATATTTTTAACCGTTGATCCAGTTTGCGGCGCTCTTGACCTTTTGCCGCCATCAGTGATTTTTTATGAACATTGCTGGCCTGAGTAGTGGCCGCTGTCGTTTTAGCGAGTTCTGCGATCAGTTTTCTATCTGCTGACAAATCTTTGAGTCTTCCTATGATGGCTTCCTCAACTTGAAGTGCTGGAATTGTTTCAATTTTACAGCGGTGCAAATGTCCGTAATAAAAATACTTGCCACCCTTACCAGTACCCGACTTTCCAATCAAACACGCACTGCATTCTTCATATTCAATTAGTTCCGTTAAGCGATACTGATGAATGTAACGGCGAACTTTATTTTTGTTTTGCTCTAGCAAATGAACTTTTTCTAAATCAACAAGTCTTAACTTTCTATTTTTAAAATACCTTAGAAAGCAAACAGGATGACCAATTTTTATTCGGAAATGCGAAAATTTTAGTTCTATTTTTTGTCGCAAACCCTTTAATTTCATTTGGTAATTTTGAAAATATTGAAAACTTGCTGTCCTAAAAATACTTGTTTTTGAGGGCTAAAAGTCTAAGCCAAAGCGCATCGGCGGCCATGTGTATTTTAGTTGTGGGTCCACCACGTGATGTTCCAATTGCACGATATTCTCCACGCCGAGCTCCACTAACATGCTGATGAGCCCGTATGTAACTTCCGTCGATGAATATCCATTCTGTATCAGCTACTTTTCGTAGAGCAAAAAAATTATCCCACATTCCTTTGTGTGCCCATCTGTTGAATCGATTGAAGGCGGTCTTCCACGGGCACAGATCTGCAGGGACATCGCGCCAGGTTGCACCCGTTCGAGTTTTCCACAAAATAGCTTCCATGCGATTGCTTGCAAAATTTTTGTAACCTTTGGACTTCATTATTTTTTGAAGCTGACTCCAGATCTCATCCGTTAAAA
>JAYVPD010000265.1:0-3253 GCA_043757515.1 Pseudobdellovibrionaceae bacterium | reverse complement strand
ATTTGGAACTCTTTAAAAACGGGGCTTGGTCGTTCGTAGTTGTTTTGCATAAAATAAAATATGGCAAAAATTTCAATAACTTGGATTGTTAAAAACCCAAAAGGTCATGTTAAGGGGCCGTATACGACAATTGAAGTATTGAATTTCATTTCTACAGGTATGTTTACTGGCGAAGAACAAATTTCAAAATACCCGGGCGGAAATTGGACAACCATTTCAAAAGAGCCTGAGTTTTATGAACGTATCCTCGAGACCCTCGAGGATCAGCTAAAAGACCCCAAAGATCAAAAAGAACCGACCGTGAATAAGCCAGCAAAAACAAAAGTTGAAGAAAAAAAACCAGACTTTGATAAAACCGTAGCGGCCTCTCAAGAGCCAAAATCAATTTTAAAACCGATTGTTTTTCCCGCGCCTCCCGTGGCGACGACTCCAAAAACGACTCCGGAACAAGTAAAAAAGTTTTTAAAACAAAACAAACCAGAGGTCATCGAGCTAAAAAGTATTGATAATGAAAAAAAACAGGAAAAATTAGATACCATAAGATGGCCGATTTTTGTGGTTATAATAATAGCCGCTGCCACAATGGTGTATTTTGGATTGTATGACGATGAACAAACAGAAGTTACAGATAAAATAGCTTTGATATTTCCAAAACAGAGCAAAGACGTTTTGAAAATAGCCGAAATTGATTCGCGTGTTGCCAAAGCACTCCAGCTAGTAAGCCAGGATTCTGCTGAATCGTATTTAGAGGCTCAGAGCATTTTAGTGAGCACTATCGAAAACTCGATTAAAAATCTGAAACCAAGGATGATTTTGTGTGCGGTTTATAAGGAACTTTGGCCATTTTCGAAACAAAATGAAAGCGACCAAAATGCTGTCAGTCAATTGGCAAAACAGACCAAATCACTGAACAAAATTGATCCTAGTGGAATGCTTTGCGAGTCAGTGAAACTTCTTATTGAAGGCCGACAAGTCGAAGCCCAAAGCATTGTGGATAAAGCATTGGAAAAGGACTACACGAATTTTTTCTTGTATCAGATCAAAGGTGAAATTTTGGAACACGATAACCAAAAATTGGTGGCCGAATCATTCTATCAAAAAGCAAGAGAGCTATCGGGTTCTTGGGTAAAGCCGATCTTTTCACAGGCTTCCATTAATGCTAAAATGAACGAGTCAAACAAAGCGTATCAGCTTTTTCAAGACGTTTTAAAAGTAAACAAACGACACAAAAATTCTATTTTTGGAATCGGAATTCTGGAAGCGTCGCGGGGGCAACAAGATCGGGCGTTAGCTTACCTTACCAATGGACTTTCCTTAGAAGGAAAGATGGACAAGAATATTGAATCGCTTGGAATTGAAACTTTGGTTGAAATATATTTAATTAAAGGCGATAAAAAAAAGGCCCTCGAACTGGCCAATCTCAATTTATCAAAAAACCCGAGCAAAAAATCAGCAATACATTTGTGTGAACGGATGGGCGGCTGTGATAAAGCTATTGTTAAAAACGCAAAGCCCGATGAAGAGTTATTTTTTAGCTGCCAGGCGCTTTATCGGCAAAAAGAATATTTGCAATCTCAGGCAGAATGTAAATCAGCGTTTGAGTTAAATAATAAAAATGGGTCGGCAGCTTTAATTGCGGGTGAATCATTATGGTATTTGGGCCAGAGCTTAGAGGCTATCGCCTGGATAGAAAAAGCGACTAAGGCAGATCCAAAAAACATAAAAGCGTATATCAAAAAAGCAGAATTCTTGTCTGATCGATTTGACTTTCTAGAGGCTGAAAAAGTTTTGACGCAAGCCGATTACGCCAGCGGACGCTCAAGCTACGAAGTTCAGCGGGGTTTCGCGCATCTAGCTTTTAAAAAGCGTGATTTCCGGAGTACACTTAAGTTGGCAGAGAAAGCTCTTAAGAACTACGATGCTGACATTGAAAGTGTAATTCTATATTCGTCCGCCGCCAGAAATATTGCTTTAAGTTATAAAGTTACAAACCAAAAAGATCAGGAAGAGCGGCAAAAATTGGCGCAGGATGCGTACACCTATGCACTAAAGGCGATCGAATTGGACTCAACTAATATCGAAGCCCAAATCAATTATGCAAAAGTGATCGCGACCCGCCAAGGAATTGATGTCGGCGGTGACTATTTAATTGAAATGATAAAGTTGTATCCTTCGTTGATTGAGTTTCGAATTGCCCTTGCCGAAATCTACATGGAAGAAGAGCGATACAAACAAGCCATTGAAGAGCTGCAGAAAGTCCTTTCCTTTAATTCAAAAAATAAGGCCGCCCTGATGGCCTTGGGCAAGTCGTACGCCCAATCCGGAGTGTATGAAAAGGGAATTACTGCATTTCTTACCGCTAGCAACCAAGATCCATCGGATCCAGAGCCGATTTTTGAAGTTGCAAAAATTTATATGGAACAAGGCAAAATCGATAATGCTCAAACCCAATACGAACGTGTGCTAGCTTTGAACAAGAAATACCCAAAGGCTAATTTTTATATTGGCCGTGTAATGATTCAAAAAGGAAACTACTCAGAGGCCGAAAAATTCGCCGAAATTGAAAAGAAAATGTACCCACAGTTAATTGATCCGTATTTGCTAATTGCCGAAATCAAATTTATCAGTAAAAACTACACGGAATGCGCCGCCGAGTATGCACGCGCTACCAATTTTGGCAATCAGCCGGCCGCTGTTTATGTTAAGGCCGCTAAGTGCTACCGCCTGTCCGGACAGCTTGATATGGCTCAGGGCTTCATTGATATCGCGTCTGAAAAAGAGAGTGGTTTTGAAGATATTTATAAAGAACAGGGCGCTCTATTTGAAAGTCGCGGCGACCCTGCTTCGGCAATAAGATCTTATTGCAAATATGCAGAATTGTCACCAAACTCAAAGGATCAAGAGTTAATAAAATCACAAATTCGACAATTAGGAGGACAGTGTGGGGATTAAAGAACAAGTCTCTTCGATGGCCCAAGGGGCTCAAGCTAAAGCAAGCTCGTTAGCTCAATCGTTTTTGCAAATTTCATTTCGCCTTGTTACTGGTTTTTTTCTGGGACTAACAGTGGCTTTGATTGGACAGGAATTAACTGGCTATGGATCGTTTTCATTAATTTTTTTAAATCTGGTGGTCTTGGGCCTGTTTTTCCGACTATCACAAAGCTGGAATATGGTCAAAATCTTAGTGTTTGATTTGGTTTGTGTTCTTGTCATTCAAATTCTAAAAATGTATATACTGATCGCACCTTAAAAA
>JAYVPD010000264.1:0-3253 GCA_043757515.1 Pseudobdellovibrionaceae bacterium | reverse complement strand
ATTTGGAACTCTTTAAAAACGGGGCTTGGTCGTTCGTAGTTGTTTTGCATAAAATAAAATATGGCAAAAATTTCAATAACTTGGATTGTTAAAAACCCCAAAGGTCATGTTAAGGGGCCCTATACGACAATAGAAGTATTGAATTTCATTACTAACGGTATGTTTACCGGCGAAGAGCAAATTTCAAAATATCCGGGCGGTGATTGGACAACCATTTCAAAAGAGCCGGAGTTTTATGAACGGATTCTCGAGACGCTCGAAGATCAGCTTAAGGACCCCAAAGATCAAAAAGAACCTACGGTAAATAAGCCTGCAAAAACGAAAGTTGAAGAAAAAAAGCCTGACTTTGATAAAACGGTAGCGGCCTCTCAAGAACCAAAATCAATTTTAAAACCGATTGTGTTTCCGTCGCCCCCTGTGGCGACAACTCCCAAAACGACTCCGGAACAAGTCAAAAAATTTCTTAAACAAAACAAGCCAGAAGTCATCGAACTAAAAAATATTGATAATGAAAAAAAACAGGAAAAATTGGATACGATCAGATGGCCCATTTTTGCAGTTATACTAATTGCTGCAGCAACGATGGTGTATTTTGGATTGTATGATGAAGAACAAACAGAAGTTACAGATAAAATAGCGCTGATTTTTCCAAAACAGAGCAAAGATGTTTTGAAAACAGCCGAAATTGATTCGCGTGTAGCTAAAGCGCTTCAGTTAATCAGCCAGGATTCCGCTGAATCGTATTTAGAGGCTCAGAGCATTTTAGTGAGCACTATCGAAAACTCGATAAAAAACTTGAAACCAAGGATGATACTGTGTGCGGTTTATAAGGAACTTTGGCCATTTTCAAAACAAAATGAAAGCGACCAAAATGCCGTCAGTCAGCTGGCAAAACAGACCAAATCACTAAACAAAATTGACCCAAGCGGAATGCTTTGCGAGTCAGTGAAGCTTCTGCTGGAAGGCCGGCAAGTTGAAGCCCAAAGCATTGTGGATAAGGCAATGGAAAAGGACTATACAAATTTTTTCTTATACCAGATCAAGGGCGAAATTTTAGAACATGACAACCAAAAATTGGTAGCCGAATCTTTCTATCAAAAAGCGAGAGAGCTATCGGGTTCTTGGGTTAAACCGATATTTTCACAGGCTTCCATTAATGCTAAAATGAACGAGTCAAACAAGGCGTACCAACTTTTTCAAGACGTTTTAAAAGTAAACAAAAGACACAAAAATTCAATATTTGGTGTCGGTATTCTGGAAGCGTCGAGGGGTCAACAAGATCGGGCATTGGCCTACCTTACCAACGGACTTTCCTTAGACGGAAAGATGGACAAAAATATTGAATCGCTGGGGATTGAAACATTAGTTGAAATCTATTTAATAAAAGGCGACAAAAAAAAGGGCCTCGAACTAGCGAACCTCAACCTATCAAAAAATCCGAGTAAAAAATCAGCAATACATTTGTGCGAACGGATGGGTGGTTGTGATAAATCTATTGTTAAAAACGCAAGGCCCGATGAAGAGTTATTTTTTAGCTGTCAGGCACTTTATCGACAAAAAGAATATTTGCAGTCTCAGGCAGAATGTAAATCGGCATTTGAATTGAATAATAAAAACGGTTCTGCAGCTTTAATTGCAGGCGAATCGTTATGGTATTTGGGCCAGAGCTTAGAGGCAATTGCCTGGATAGAAAAAGCGACCAAAGCGGATCCTAAAAATATTAAAGCCTATATCAAAAAAGCCGAATTTTTGTCAGATCGATTTGATTTCCTAGAGGCCGAAAAAGTTTTAATGCAAGCTGATTATGCCAGTGGACGCTCGAACTATGAAGTCCAGCGGGGTTTTGCGCATTTGGCATTTAAAAAGCGGGATTTCCGTAGCACGCTTAAATTGGCCGAAAAAGCACTGAAGAACTACGATGCCGACATTGAAAGTGTAATACTATATTCATCTGCCGCTAGAAATATTGCTTTAAGTTACAAAGTTACAAACCAAAAAGATCAGGAAGAGCGCCAAAAACTAGCGCAGGATGCATATACCTACGCGCTTAAGGCAATCGAATTGGACTCTACCAATATCGAAGCCCAAATCAATTATGCCAAGGTGATCGCGACCCGCCAGGGTATTGATGTCGGCGGTGACTACTTAATTGAAATGATAAAATTGTATCCTTCGTTAGTTGAGTTTCGAATTGCTCTTGCGGAAATCTATATGGAAGAGGAACGATACAAACAAGCTATTGAAGAGCTTCAAAAGGTCCTTTCTTTTAATTCGAAAAATAAAGCAGCTCTGATGGCCTTGGGCAAGTCGTATGCTCAATCCGGGGTGTATGAAAAAGGAATTACTGCCTTTCTTACTGCCAGCAACCAGGATCCTTCGGATCCCGAGCCGATCTTTGAAGTAGCTAAAATATATATGGATCAAGGTAAAATCGACAATGCGCAAACTCAGTACGAACGCGTGCTAGCGTTGAATAAGAAATACCCAAAAGCTAATTTTTATATAGGCCGCGTAATGATTCAAAAGGGCAACTATTCAGAGGCTGAAAAATACGCTGAAATTGAAAAGAAAATGTACCCACAATTAATTGATCCTTATTTGCTAATTGCTGAAATTAAATTTATTAGCAAAAACTACACTGAATGCGCCGCTGAGTATGCGCGGGCTACCAATTTTGGAAATCAACCCGCTGCCGTTTATGTTAAAGCGGCTCGATGTTATCGATTGTCCGGACAGCTTGATATGGCCCAGGGCTTCATTGATATAGCGTCTGAAAAAGAGAGTGGATTTGAAGACATCTATAAAGAGCAGGGCGCACTATTTGAAGGTCGCGGTGACCCTGCTTCGGCGATAAGATCTTATTGCAAATATGCGGAATTGTCACCAAACTCAAAGGATCAAGACTTAATTAAAGCGCAAATTCGACAATTAGGAGGACAGTGTGGGGATTAAAGAACAAGTCTCTTCGATGGCACAAGGGGCTCAAGCTAAAGCAAGCGCATCGGCTCAATCGTTTTTGCAAATTTCATTTCGATTGGTTACGGGATTTTTTCTGGGATTAACCATTGCTTTAATTGGCCAGGAATTGACCGGCTATGGATCGTTTTCAATAATATTTTTAAATCTGGTGGTATTGGGTCTATTTTTCCGACTTTCACAAAGCTGGAATATGGTCAAAATCTTAGTGTTTGATTTGGTTTGTGTTCTTGTCATTCAAATTCTAAAAATGTATATACTGATCGCACCTTAAAAA
>JAYVPD010000263.1:0-40804 GCA_043757515.1 Pseudobdellovibrionaceae bacterium | reverse complement strand
AATAGAAAAATTATGGAAAAAAATAAAACAAAAAGGAGTACACTTAGTTCATTTTCCTGATTTTGATTCCCTTAAAACAAAAGTAAATAAAATGTTGGGTGTATTTTCAAATGCGAAAAATGAAGTTTTAGCCATTTGCGGCTTTTATCAAAAAATGATTTAAGCCATTTTTTTGATAAATTTACAGGGGAATACTTTTCTGGAAAGCTATAGAATCGTTTTTCTAATGGTTTCCATACGACAAGCCTTTGAGCGGGAGGGTACAAAAAAACAAAAGGTTATCTTCAGATGGGGAGTAGATCTTCAAAAGCTCATACAGGTCACAGCAACGAATAGATTTTTTGCCAGCTTCGATTTCGTTAAGAGTCCGAAGTTGTTGATTGTGAGTCTTAGCCAGTACACCGTCGATTGACAGTCCTGCTTCAAGCCGCATTTGTGACAAAGCGTGGCCAACTTTCGAGTTAAATTCCGAAGCTCTTTCTTTATCCAAAATTCCTCCTATTTTAGAAATATTTAGATTATTTTAGTTAAATTTATCATTCTTGAGATAATTTTACGATTAAAATTTATGAAAATTCACTGAAATTTAGATAAATTTAGCAATTTTATAGACTAAGGCAGTGGCATTGCTTTAATCTAGGTCTGAGGGATTATGGCAAAGAAAAAAGAACAAACCACAAATACAACATTACTCAGACTGAAGAATACTCCATTTAAAACGGCTTCAGAGCTTAAGCAGCATGAAGAAAGAATTCTTCGTGAGGAATGGGAAAATGTTGAACGCGCGCGCCAGCGTCGCATTCTACTTCAAAAAGACGAGAACAAAGAAGTTATTGGTCCTTTTTTAAAAGGCTTCAAGGCTAAATTTGTTGGCAGTGGAGACAATTCAGATAATTTAGTGCGGGTGTATTTGGCCGCCGACGAATCAATACAAATTGATATCGACGAGGAGTTGAAAAGCAAAGATGTTAACGGCGCTGTTGAAAGCCTTGTAAAGTCTTTGACTGAAAGTTTTGTAAATGGATATTTAACGGCCCTTGGCCTTAAAGATGAAAGTCTGTTTCAGGCAACAAAAAAAGCGATGAAATAAACAAAGCCTAAGGTTCGAAAGAACAATGCTTACGATGATTTTTTCCAAATTGTTTTAGGCGCAAGATTTTCTTCTTTGCAGTTTCTTAAAAAATCATTAACCAACGTCTGATAGGGAATATTTGTTTTTTCACCCAGTTTTTTGAAATATTCGATCACGTCATTATCAAGCCGAATGGTAACGCTTTTTTTAAGTTTGCTTGCATATGGGTTTGGCTTAAGTTTCATTTTTTTTAAATCATATTCTTTTCTCATAATACACCTCTCAAGTTAAAGATTTTCAAAATCAAGTCTCTCTTTTTTGGTAGCTTTTCTTGCACTGATGATTCTGATTACATTTTTTTCTTCATGCGCAAGATGGACAACAAAGAGCAACTTCTTATTGTAGCTATGACCGATCAAGATCTGGCGATGTTCATCTTCCGAATGGTCTGGGTCAAAAGCGATCTTGGCTAAGTCATCAAAAAATACTGTTGAGGCCTCTTCAAAAGAGACCTTGTGTTTTTTTAGGTTTAAGTCGGCTTTTCGCGTATCCCATTCAAACTTCATTCCTCATTGTACATATACTGTATGTACAAGTCAAATTCTTCTCTTTTTTAAATTGGCGTTGAGTTATTGCGAGCGTCCAAATTTAAGACTATTTGTGAAAAACCGACCTTTTTGAAGAGATTGCTGCTCAATATTCATTAACCTAAGTCGGAGTAGAGACGGCTCTTACGAGCCGCCCCCTCCACAGATCCGTGCGAGCGCTACTAACGCACACGGCTCCTACCGCAGGTGATAACAAAGCGGAGAAAGGATACGACCAAAATGATCAACCCTTATTCAACTTTGTCCGTGAACAAGCGCACGTTACACAGCTTCGCGGGCACTGAGTCCCAAACCGTGTTTTGCTTACCCGCATGACTCGGGCACTTTATCGCTGGCTAAACGTTTAAAGGTTAAATTTAACATTAACACCAACCTGCCGGTTTATCCCGGCGCACAAGGAAAAAATAAAATGAAACGAGATGACTTGGGGCTCGCAAACGAGCTGTCGATAATTGGACAAAAAATTTATGCCGTTGGTTCGCTTATTGGTTCAAAAACAGATTGTGATTCAGATCCAACAGAAACCAACAATGGCGTTTTTCTAATTTTGGCTGATTTGAGTAAACGCCTAGAAAAAATAGGCCGAGATATCGAAGCGCAAGCTTTGGCTTTAAATAAGAAGAAGCCTGTGAAAGGGACCGCCGCCGGACAACAGGTCAGGCCCCAGCTATTCTTAGTCAAGGAGGCCGCCGTATCTTAGGGCATTCTTGAAGGCTGGTAACGCCAGCCTTCAATTGTTACTTGGGGAGGTCGCAGCTTTCTTTGGATACCTTGTCTTGCCCCAGAGCAGTTGATTGTAGCGCGTATAGGACATTTGGTCATGCATGTGTGCATGGATGGCGGCTTTGCCTATTTTGTAGGTCAGGTGAGCAAAAGAGTCGGCCAATCCTAAAGTGAATACTACCCCTAAAATCCAGGATAGAAACCTGATTGGTGTTGTCATAGAGCCTTCTTTCTGAACTCGTCGCTCACTTGACTGAGCTTGAAATTCTTCTGTTCTTTGGCCAATTTCTCGATTTCCTGATTTATAGCGTTTTGGATGGTAATTTTTTCAAATTCTTCCAAATTCATCTTTGAAATCCCGCTATTACGCAGAGTTCGAATACTCACCTGAACGACGGACCGAGACCAGCCCAGGGCATTGCATATTTTTGGAATTGTCATGTTTTTGATCCAACGTAGTCTTGCCAGCTCATTTAAATCAATCTTGACACTATTCCATCGCACCAGTACCGTTTTAATTGCATCTGGTGGTTCAACTACTTGTACGTCACCTGCACCATTTCCGACAGTACTCGAACCCACACGCGGGGGTTCAGGCTCAAACCATAAGCGAACTACAATTGACCGTTTAGACACATAAAGTTTTTAAGATTTTCCTCTGAAGGGGTTTCATTCATCGTACCATTATAATAAAAATCAACTGCCAAAAAACCCTCTGCAGTTGCTTTTTCCATTGGCATATAACCGTCTTTGATGTTTTCTAAAATTTCGATTTGAACTGCCTGGTCGCTTGGCAAGATTCCAGGATACTTTGTTTCACGTATTCCCTTAGCTCCTAAAATCGAAACTGCTAATTGAGCGGATTCACGAGTAGTTAACTTTGCTTTCGTGCAACAGTAGTCCTGTCCTAAATCGTCTGAGGACTCTTCAAAAATACGAGTCGCGTGAATCATAGATTCCATTTCCTGCATAATATTAATATCGGGATACAAAACATACCCATGCTCGTCCGCGTCTGGGTGATCTGGTTCATATTTCGCCACCACCGTTAAAATTTCTTTTACATCGCAAATCGAGCCAAAACAAACCAGCTCCTTTTTTCGATAGGGTCCGCCATCTGGCGTTCTCGTCGTATTGAGATTAGCTATATTAGAGGAACTGATTTTCATTTCTAAACGACTATTTTCCAATGCCTTACAAGAATCGTTTAGAACAGATGCAAAGGTCAAAAATGGAAAAACTAAAACCATATAAAATTGGATGAATTTCATGGAACCCCCAGAGCAAAATTCTACCATTCATTTACGGCCAGTTAAACTAGAGAAAAGTCTAATAGATGATTATTTTGCTTTGTCGCCTTGGGCGCCAAATTGAATAGAATTCTAAATTTAGTGACGCCGAAGGCGTTTGAGTAGTATCCTTAGTCCATCCGAAAAAGAAATAATTTACAGAAAGGCATTCTATGAGAAAAGTCATTTTCTTGATTTTAATAGTTAGCACTTTAGGAACGATTGCCTTTAATTATTTTTCAAAAAAAAGCTCTCGTTCTGCCGTAGCAGAATTTCAAAATAAGACTGTTGAAGCTATCCCTAAAGATGAAAAATTGCTCGCACTAGAAAAGAAACTACTTTCAAGTCCATTGGGGAGCTTTACTGCTAAAAGAAATGGCAAGGAACTTTTAGTAACTACATCTAGTGGCACTTCAATTCGTTATGTAGATAAAATGGAAAAGATTCCCGGCGATGATACGGAACTAAATTACCTTTTAGAATACAAAACCAATCCAGAGGTCTTAGTAATTTATAAACAGTACTACGAAGGTTCGGGTTTTACGTTTCTTCTTCCAAATGGAAACGAAACACCGTCTGGACATTACCTATATTTTTCTCCTTCAGGACACCGAGCCACCCAAGTTAACTACGCTGATGCCTATAACTTCGATGGCTGGGCAGTTTTCGAAAAAGATGATGTCAATTACCAGAAGGTTATTTTTCAAGAACCTGCGCGTTACAGCAATTTTTCTAGGGTTGGTCTATATTTTGAAAAGTGGGTAGACGAAGATACAATTCAAGTTCTGATGGATTATATGACTACACAAAATGGGGAAAGCGTAAATTTATGTGCCCCTGCAAAAATTCAATTTGTAGATAATATTTGGAACCTTACAGCCGATTTGGAAAAATCCCAAAAAGAATGTCATCCTGTCAAGAGCTTGCAAATCCCAGAAGACATTAGAGAGCTGGTTAACTAATCTAGTAAAAATACGAGCGCACGCCTTCTACTGATTTGCCAAAACCATAAAGCCTCGACCCCAAAAAGGAAATCAATAAAAAGAACGAATTCATTATTTAAGTCCAAAAAGTTATTTTGATTCAATATTCAATTTTGTTACGATTGATAAAATTATTAGTATCCATACAGCGTAACAACCAATCGGTGTTAAAAACAGTAATAACAATATGACCAGGTAGTTTTTAGTGAGAGTAATTTCAATCAATAAAAAAATTAAAGCTACTATGCACATTGTCCATGGAATTAAAAGCGCCGGCTTTTTGTTCGCGAGTATCCACTCTCTAAAAAAATAGGACAAGATTGGGAAACACAAAATTACTAAAAGTGGCAATAGAATCATCATGAACATAAATAGTTTTTCAGGAATATCTTTGGCCGAACCCGATCCCCCTACAAAGCTTCCAAAAAAAAGCAAGAGTGGAATCATCAATAACGTCAGCTCATAAATAACATTTGATGCTAACAAATTTAAAAATGAAAAAAGCCAGAACATTTCCTTCTCCTATCTTAAAGCCGTTTTGGTTAGCTTTATTGCGCTGACACTTTTAGCGATGCCTGCACAGCAAGCGCCGCCGCTGCAAGCTGGCTCCAACTATCAGAATCTGTAGGCGTCATTTTTGGAGCAATAACGATTAAAAAGTCATTTGTTCCTGTAAGCGTAAAGGTGTCAAAAAATTTCGGATTTCCCTCAAGAAGCGATTTTAATAGGGCCATCCACCTTGGGCTCAATGCCGAAGGATTAGGTAAACCTATAGATGTGACTGTCTACAAAGGTGTTGTTTGGGAAGATGAAAATGAGTCGCCGATTGATCGACGTCTTTATGGTCACATTTCTTTAAATGAAATTAAGGCCGGTCAAACTGTTATTTTTGATTCAAATGAACTTTTGGCAGCCACATCAGAGCAACTCGCGAAACTTGACCTTGCTTATCGACCTTTTGGGTGAAGGCAATGACCTCTGCTATTCTTAATTTCACGAAAAATTATCAAGCAGAAATATTTGAACTAATTTTGCAAGCCGGATTTAAGTATTTACGCAGCTCTATTGTTCGCCAAAAAGGTGTTTCAACCGCTTTTAACAATGAAGTTATCACCAACCTTATGGATAAGATTGAAAAGTTTCCAGGAAAAAAATTAGTCGACTCGATACTATTGATTCCGGTCCTCGAACTAAATCTCGAAAGAGACAAACACTTTTATCTTCAGCGGATGATTGAAATGGCTGTTTACGTCACACAGATCTAGTCACTTCATCCCCAGATAAGAAAAAAAATGAAGTGACTTTTCAGATTTCAATTAAACTTGAATCAGGTTTAAATTTCAAAGCTTTTGACGAGTATGAAAAACTTTTTCGACAGAAGTAATTAGCGTATCAGTATGAGATTCCTCTCAAAACAGGATAGTCATTCAAACATTGATTTGCTTTCCCAAAAAACCCGCCGATACTATCTTTGGGGGTTTCAATGAAAAAAATCTATTTGGTTTTACCAATTTTATTGGTGGCGCTTGTTATATCGTTTCAAAATTGTTCTAAATCCAATTTTGAATCTGGTGAAGACGTATTACAATCAAGCAATCTTGAAAGCTCTTCCAAAACCGAATCATTGGGTGCACGCGTTCTAGCGGCTGAAGAATTAAGAGCTCCCATTCAATGTCCAATGACAATGTGCGAGGCTCCTCCAGAAAATTGTCATTACGAACAAGATGTGAAAACTGATTTATCTAAAACCGAAGATCACAGTCAGCCGCCTTGTAGCGGTGGTTGCGGCCGATTAGTCTGTGATAAACCAGATATCAAAATCTGCCCTTCAATTATGTGTGCAGCGCCTCCAGTTGGATGTCACTATGATGCAAAGACTTCAGTAGGTGAAGCAAGCAAGTGCGCCACATCCTGCGGGGAGTTGGTTTGCAATGGCGACCCAGTCGATCTTCCTCCAGTAGATCCAAATGAACCAGTGTCGTGTCCCCTTTATAAATGCCAAGCACCCCCGGAAGGATGCCATTTAGATGACGTTAATAAAAAGGACGAAAATGGCTGTAACATTGGCTGTGGAGATGTCGTTTGCCCTGGTGGTGACGCAACGGAAATCAATCCAACAAATGTACTACCAATCAAGCCGATAAAACCAATAATATGCCCAATGTATATGTGTTCGGCTCCACCTCAAATTGTTGGACAACATTGTGAGTACTCTGCCGGACCTCAAGCCAAAGACAAAGATGGCTGTCCAATTGGCTGTGGCATTGTTTCCTGCGGTACCGCTGAAACTCAGTAAATTAGCCGAGTATTCTTTCGTGCGAGATTCAGGGTCACTCCCATAGGAATGGGTTTGGCCCAAGGTCTGAAGAAAGTGCTCACAAAGTCTGAAATTGACGGAAAAGTGATTTTTAAAATTCGAGAAATGCCTTTTTCTACACTAGTCGAATTAATTTTAATTCTTGCGGGTTAAAAATTCGCAATGGGACTGCTAGTGACTAAATGCAAATAAATCAACGAACTAAGTGCTTAGACGTAGTCGATCCACATGAATCTACCATCAAATGATTTTGCCTTTGTAGCCTCTTGAAACTTTTTTAAAAATTCTTGTGTATATTCGTTTTCTGTAAGCTTTGCAGTTTTAACTTTTGAAAAATCACTTAGTCTTAATAAATATGTATCTGTCATTCCATTTAAATTGCGCACAGCATGGCGCTCGACTTCGGAATTTCCCTGTTCAATAGGACAGGCTGATAATAAACAGTGAAATGAAAAAGACCTGAAAGTCAGATTTCCTTGCGCCCAATTATAGCCTTCTGAATCCTTTGCCTGAATCTGAAGATTCCCTGACAGTCCATCCAAACTGCTAATAGTTTGGCAGAGACTCGTTAGATTGTTTTCAGAAACGACTACGAATCGCACATCTATGCTGTGACCATTTGAAATGAATTTCAACTCGACTTTACTTTTGTCGACCATATATCTTACCGTAAAGCCTTTCTAATACTCTCCATTAATATCCTTCAATTCTTTTTGAATATTTATTCGGGCTTGCTTTCCAAATTCGGATTCAAACAAAGTAGTTTCATAATCAAAATCAGTAGCGTTGCGAATCCCACGAAGACTGATTCCAATCTTTCGCTCGTACGCAAGATCG
Organism: Pseudobdellovibrionaceae bacterium; assembly: GCA_043757515.1. Lineage (GTDB taxonomy): Bacteria > Bdellovibrionota > Bdellovibrionia > Bdellovibrionales > Bdellovibrionaceae > UBA2316. The sequence continues at coordinate 32,975 of JAYVPD010000263.1, read as the reverse complement.
GTCAACATGCCCTAAAACGGCACGACTTCGAGATTTTTCAGACCACTCAGGCAGAGTTTTGTCATTTCTACCCGTTGAGATTTTGAAAACATATATTTCCTATTGGGATTGTCCCCAATGGCAACCAAAAGACTACCGAAACTTTTTAAACCTCTTTTAATTGTGTCGATTTGGCCAAAGGTAATGGGGTCTCCCGAAAAAGCGTAGATTGCATTGAAGTCCATGTAACACCTCAGGATCAGATTATCACTTTTTATTAGGTTGGTCAACCAATATACTATTTAATTGATTCACCTCCCGAGTTGCCCTAGGATAGGTACACGGAGACAAAATAAGATGGGCCGACCGTCCAATACTGAGACACGAAAAAAGCAAATCGTTTTAGGCTTAATGAAAGCCATGGCCCGCCATGGGTATTCTGGCGCCAGCATCCAGCTCATAGCCAAAGAAGCGCGAATGACCAGTGGCATAGTTCACTACCATTTTAAATCAAAGCAAGACGTTCTTGTCGCCCTCATAGAGCATTTGATGGAACTAGCAGACAAACGACTAGCACCACCGATTGCAAGCACCTCAGCCCTTGATCGACTTAATAATAGTATCGATGCTTTTTTATTAAAAGGAAAAGGAGAATCCGCCCCTGCGGTGGCGGCCTGGGTCTGCGTTGCCACTGAAGCGATACAACATAAAGACGTTTGCACCGCCTATTCAGTAGCTATCAAGAAACGATTGGGACTACTCACCGCACTAGTGAGCGCGGCTTTAAGAGAAAATAATCAGCATGACGAAGAGGCCTCAGCAATAGCTGCCGGCGTTCTGTCCCTTGCTGAAGGCGCATTTCAACTGTCCTGCTCGGCTCCAGGAGTTCTCCCAGTCGGTTACGCTGCGAAAATGGCCAAGCAGATGATTGCAGCCAGTATCACCGATTGAGAGTGAACTACTTTTTCAAATCAAATCGATCGGCATTCATAACTTTCACCCACGCTTGCACAAAATCAGCAATGAATTTATCGCCCGAATCGTCTTGGGCATAAAGTTCAGCCACCGCCCGAATTTCTGAATTAGATCCAAATAATAAATCCGTTTTAGTCCCAGTCCACTTCGGTTTTCCGGTAGCACGATCTAGACCGACGTATTCGCCTTCTGTTTCTGACACTTTCCAATCGATTTTCATATTCAGCAAATTCACAAAAAAATCGTTCGAAATTGTCCCGACCTTCGAAGTAAAAACTCCGTGCTTAGAATTATTGTAATTGATTCCTAGCACTCTAAAACCCCCAACAAGCGCCGTCATTTCTGTCACCGTCAAATTAAGAAGCTGTGCTTTGTCGACTATTAGTTCGGCACCATACTTTGATAAACCCCTACTAGCGTAATTTCTGAAGCCATCAGCCATTGGTTCTAAAACTTTAAAGGATTCGATATCTGTTTGCTCTTGAGTCGCATCCACACGCCCGGAAGCAAATGGAACTTTTAAATTATGCCCAGCTTTTTTAGCCGCTACCTCAATTCCTACTGAGCCACCTAGCACGATAAGATCTGCCAATGAAACCTTTGATTTTTTGCTAGCCTTATTGAAATCGTTTTGAATTTTCTCTAATTTTTCAAAAACTTTTTTTAATTCGGTCGGCTGATTCACTGCCCATTGATTTTGGGGAGCCAGGCGAATTCGTGCGCCATTGGCACCGCCACGTTTATCTGAATCACGATAGGTCGATGCCGAAGCCCATGCCGTCGTAACAAGTTGGGCCACTGACAAACCTGACTTTAGAATTGTCTTTTTTAAAGCTGCGACATCAGCCTCTTTCAAAACCGTGCTTTTGCTGGAAGGCAAAGGATCTTGCCAAAGCAAATCTTCCTTTGGAGCTTCAGGGCCCAGATATCTTGATTTTGGTCCCAGATCACGATGGGTCAATTTAAACCAAGCTCGAGCAAAGGCGTCTTCGAACGCCTTTGGATTTTTATAAAATTTTTCAGATACTTTTGCGAATTCTTTATCAAAGCGCAGTGACAAATCAGCAGTTGTCATCATTGGGGGGCTTTTTTTCTTTGGATCATGAGCATCTGGAATCATATCCTGAGGTTCGCATTTTTTAGGGTGCCACTGATGAGCACATGCGGGACTTTTAGAAAGTTCCCATTCATATTTAAACAACATTTCAAAATAGCCATGATCCCATTTTGTAGGATTCGGTTTCCAAGCGCCTTCAATTCCGCTCGTTGTTGTATGAACGCCATGTCCCGAACCCAATTTGTTTTTCCAACCTAGTCCTTGCTCTTCTATCGAAGCGCCTTCGGGTTCTGCTCCAACAAGTTTAGGATCGCCCGCACCGTGCGCTTTACCAAATGTATGGCCACCGGCCACAAGAGCTACCGTTTCTTCATCGTTCATCGCCATTCGTGCAAACGTTTCACGAACGTCCCTGCCCGACGCTACAGGATCTGGGTTTCCATTGGGTCCTTCGGGGTTCACATAAATCAATCCCATTTGAACCGCGGCAAGGGGATTTTCAAGTTCACGCTTTCCTGAATGACGGCTATCTCCCATCCAGGATTTCTCAGAGCCCCAGTAGACGTCTTTATCGGCTTCCCAAACATCGTGCCGACCGGCTGCAAAACCAAATGTTTTAAATCCCATGGATTCAAGCGCCACGTTCCCAGCAAGTATCATCAAATCAGCCCAAGAAATTTTGTTTCCATATTTTTGTTTGATTGGCCATAAAAGTCTACGCGCCTTATCTAAATTACCATTGTCGGGCCAACTATTTAACGGAGCAAATCGCTGTTGACCCCGGCCGCCACCACCGCGGCCATCGAACGTGCGGTAGGTTCCAGCACTATGCCATGTCATTCGAATAAATAAACCACCGTAATGCCCCCAATCGGCTGGCCACCAATCCTGGGAAATGGTCATTAGTTTTTTTAAATCTTTTTTTAATGCTTTATAATCTAGCTTTTTAAATTCTTTGGCATAATCGAAACTACCACCCATTGGATCCGATTTTACCGAGTGCTGGCGCAGAATTCCTAAATTCAACTGGTGCGGCCACCACTGACTATTAGATTGCACGTTTGACGTAGTTTGCGCTCCATGAAATGGGCATTTTGATTCTGACATAGATTCTCCTGTGGGAAAAAGGCTAGGTCAAAAATTGAAAGTAGACAATTAGATTTTTGAGGAACTTTAGAAAAACATTTTTCTTAAAAGAGTTTTCGTGCTTTAGAGATAGAAACGGTTACAAGATACTCCGCTGCGAGGAATTATGAATGGTACTATTTTACCCGAATTGCCAGTGTCAAACGTGTAATGTTTAACCGTGGAGCCATCTAAAATCATAAATGTAGGTGTTTTAAAAGGAACCGTTATATCGAAAGCCAGGGCGCCTGAATTGAATACCTTTAACCCATTGTCAGCTGCCGGGGTGTGGGTATCCCCAAATATATAAAAATCTCCGGACTCATTTGACTCTAGTAACGGCACGTGCGTTACTTTTACAAATGCTCGCTTATTGAACTCTCGGAATAATTCGGCCTGAAAATTTATATCTTTTGTCGTAACAGACGGCGCGTGAGAAATTTTTATTTTTTTTCCACCAATTTTAAGTTCAAAAATAGAATGAAAATTTCCAAACCCAGGTTGATCTATTCCGACTAAATGAATAGACGGCGCGGTGCCGTCACGTAAACTACGTAAATTGAGAGCTGCCTCAAATCGGGCTTTGAATTTCGCAGCATAGTCATAGTCAATTGTAAACGTCTCTCCAGCAAACTGTATTTTTAAATCGTGATTTCCCAAATTAAAAAAAATTTCTTTTCGCGTAACATCAGCGGCGTGAAAAAGCGCTTCGATAGTCAAATCTACTCGACTTTCATCATCAAGTGACGCAATCACGGGCAAATAGATAAATTTGCCAGACGAATCCGTTGAAAGGATTCCCGCCTGATAAATATCTCCATTTAAAATAACAGCCGTTATGTCAGGATCTCCGACAATATGTTTAAGCATAGCATTGTAGGCTCTTTGATTGACTGAGGCCGCGTGCCTGTTTGTTTCACGCACTTGATCGTTTTGAATAGTATTGAAATCAAAATGTTGCGGAAAAAGGTGAAAATCAGAGGCAATAAAAATCTTTGTTGTAGGCTCCTTTGCTAAAACAAAACTAAAAATTCCAAAGCAAAAAAGTAAAAATAATACAACTTTTGTCAATCAAGTCCTCTTAACAGGTTTGAAACTAACTATCATATTAACTAATGTGCATAAAATGTGCCGTCTGTCATGGCCTAACTAATTGATATTAAGAGGTTTAACTTTGCTTTAACTGGGAATTAATATTTTAACAAATAACGACAGTTGCCTGTCGACGTGTTGTACAAAAAAAAGAAGCACTACTTCTAATTTTTTTATTTGTAAAAGGAGCGGCAGGCGAACATGGAAGAGGTCATTTTGCGCGAGTATCTATATGCCTCTCTATTGGAAAGTCGGATATTCGTTCGCCTATACACGTCCTGTTGAAATTCGCCAATAGCTTCATAGGATTTTGCTAAAACATCACTGTCGCGATTAGTGGCCGATACACGGCTATGAACTACTTTGACTTCTATTTTATTTTGAGGCGCCTGTACTTGAGAAAATGATTTCACAACAGCATTGATTTCTTTCATACTATCATCGAAAAAATAAAGGCGAAAAAAATCATTTCCTTGCGACCACTGTTCAAACCCAGATTGGGACGTTTTTAGTAAGATGTCCCCTTTATTTGAAGTCCAATCTTCATTATGGGGTGCAAATATAGTTCGAGTATATAAAAAGTCCATTCCAATACTACGTAATTGTCTTCGCGTTACATCTGCCATAGCGGGCTTTCGTGCAGTCAAACCTAAAACAAGGTGTCCTCTTTCATGCAATCGTTTTAAAAAGAACGAATAAAGGGGGTCCACACTTCGCATTTCTTGATGTTCAGAAACATACTTCCAAAACTGATCATCTACTTTCTTTTCAACCTCATCATCGCTCAATCCTGGGTTTTCAACACGAATTGATTTTCTGAGCCCCGGCATCGCGTTCTTAAACCAGTCGGAACTTCCAAAGAAATTTTTTGCTGTTAACAATGTTTCATCGAGATCGGTTACAAAAACGCTTTTTTTTCCGAACTTATCAATTTCTTGAATAAAAAGATCCACAGCTTCATGGTCTGAGAGTCCTGAGGTATCCTTTCCCAGGGCTAGCGTCGAAAGTTCCTGATTTAGAAACCCGCGAACCGAATCAATACTGAAAAATCCCGATTTACCAAAGGCCGTTACTGTCCATCCCAAGAGAATCGTTAAAATTAGAAAGACAGGTCTACTAGATGCCACGAGTCCTTCCATTTCGACTTGAACTAATTTCAATTACTCGGTCCAACTGCAACCAAAGCTGATATAGATTTTTCATTAAATCTGACTGACTCAGCACTTTTGACGAAAATTTATCTCCATGAAGATCACCGGCCTGAATTGCAAAATAGCGATTCAAGTAAAATAAAACAGAATCCCTAAGAACGGTTTCTTTTTTAGAGCCAATTTCAATTCCGGCACTTAGGATATAGTCACGATAGAAATCCCGCGCACGATCGAATGTTTCATTGCTTAATTGGTTTTTCTTTAAATCTTCTACTAGAAAATGACCCATAATACGCCCGAGGTCATTTGCTGGATCTCCCGTGCCAGTTCGCTTATCAAAAGCGATTGTCCAAGATAAGGTGCCATAGTCAATCATAGTAGCCTTTCTTGCCCTTTCATTGTAAAAAATGTTCCCACCATGAAAGTCCCCATGAACCGTGGCTGGACCAAAATTCACAAGCTGCCGATCTAAGTCCCCTTCGTATCTTTCAACTGCCTGTTTAACATTGTCTCTTACTTGACTGACTAGGCTTTCGGAAACACCGAGCTCAATTGTAGATTTTTGTAGTCCATCGGCGTTTACATATTCCCTTAACTTACGTACCTCGTAAAGACTATTTCCTTTGAAAATATCGAAAGTGTCGTTTGAAGCCATTGGGATTCCTGGAGGACGATGTAAATCAACTAGGGCCTTCGCAGAGGTTTCCAGAATTTGAGACTCACGCAATGGATTGTCCAAACTTTTCAACCAGCCATCTAAATCTTTTGATTTGGCAGGTTCGACTATTGAAAAATAACTACTATCCGAAAGTAATCCATAATCTAAGGTTCGGGCAATATCCACTCCTGGTCGATTTTCTCTAATAAACTTTTCAACTGTTAACGCAGATAAAAGCTCGTCCAAACCAGCCATTGGTTTTGGGTGATTTTTATTTTGAACTTTAAGTGCACCAACAACCTGGCCTTTGCTGTCTATGACAAGATAAGCTCGGGCCCCAGAGCCAGGCGGCGTATCCGGTGCCTTTAGCTGAAATGCCCCATCTATGCCTAATGCGGACCGAATGTTTGACCCTAGGGCTTCTAAATATTTAGGCGCGACGTCACTCGATTTAGCATTTATCGAGATCGTGTCCTTTATTTTTACTGTTTTCATTTTTGAATCCAAAAAGTGTTCTAAGTAAGAATCAATAGGAACCTTTACACCTTTTTTTAGGACGATATCTAAATAAACAGCTTCAATTGTGTCGTTTCCAAAACCTGCAACCCGCTTTTTTTGCAAATTAAATTGATGTCGATGAAATGCTTCCAAAATCCTAAGATGAAAAGGATCAGAAAAGTCCATGTACTTTTGAAATAAACTATAAGGACCAGAGGCGTTCGTCAGACCTAGATCAGGAACTAAATCACGAATATGTTCGGGCCTTACCCCTTTTGCCCAGGGATTCATATTCATCCAATCCTGATGGGTCACTTGCAAGGCATCGATCACCAGTTCATAGGCTTTATCTACAGAGCCTGGCGCAGCCACTAATAATTCAGCTACTTGGCGAAGAATAGATCGACTTCCAATTAGGTTTTTAGAAAGGCTGCCATGGGACAAAAACCTATTCGGTACCCCCTTCAAGTCTTCTTCGTAATTTCCATCCGAGTTGGGCCGATAAAATTCCCGATATTTTTCAGGTACTTTATGATCTTTAACAAAAGCTTCAAAATCGGTAATGGGTTTAAAATTTTCATCTAACATTAACTTGTATCGAGTTTGGTAGGTATTGTTGGCCTGCCAGGCTTCCTGCAGAATATTGGCACCTTCGAAAATATTTTTTTCAGACAATATGTCCCTTAGTTTTTTTCTATAAACTTGAGAACGGTTTCGAGTTTCTGAAAAATTACGACCATTTTCCAGATTATAAAAACGAGCACATATGCCGTTCCCAAATGCCCACTGTTGCCCGGCAATTATTAAGAATAAAATTATATATTTCATTTTCGATACCATTTTTCACATTGGTTAATTTTTATTTCAGTCCATAAAGAATCCACAGAACTATTGAATTTTTTCGGAGCGGAACGCCCCTTATCTTTTGCCGACTGTACTGCCTTTTCATGGTTCATATCAAAAGGATGATATCTGATTGGTCGTCCTGTTTTAGAGAATTCGCTCATTGTAATTTTAGTAATATCCCCGCCGCCGTAGGCTGTCATACTATCACTGAGCTTTACATAAAGGGCCGTGGTTGGAGTCATTTTTTGTGAACCAGCGGCGTACCCGCCCCACTGTTTGTCTTTGACTACATAAATATGATCTACGAATTCAGAATAGTTTCCACCGCGTTCTAAAAATTTACTTGATACCAATCCCATGGTTTCAAAGCCCATTTCTTTTGCCAGCTCGTAGGCGACACCCAATCCTTCCGGAGTCACGCCAATGTTAATAATCGTAGTCTTAGGATCCATTTTTTCAAGATCATGCCGAATTTGCTCTAAAAGTTTTGGCTTATCTTCATAATCAAGCGCAGAGTAACCAAACAACGAATGCACTTTCTTGCCAAGCGACTTCACTTTTCGTTCAATTTCATCCACATCTTGTGCATCCATCCACGGAACAATTGCATTTTTGCTTAAACTATCTGGATTTTGACTGACAATTTCTCGCATTACTTGTTTCTTAAAAGAATCGCCTTCCTCTTTATCTCTTTCCATGTGTGCTTTTACAACTTCAATTAAAACCTGAGTATTTACCGAAGTTTCTTTAGAACCAGAATCGACTTCTTTAATGGCCACAGGAATGATCAGACCTTTGTATTTGATGTATTTTTCGGGACTCCCTTTTCTAGATAGGATGTAGTCCATTAATTTCTCTCGCGGAGGCGGCGGCTCGCCTAGAATCCCAAAAAGCTGTTCAGCGGCAATGGCTATATTTTCTGGAGTGCGGTATTCCACGGGCACTACGTAACTTTTAGGATCGTTTGTTGAATCATAAAAACCATGCATAATTTTATTCATTACATTAGATAGTAAACTCAATGATCTATCATTCATATAGAGGACATTCACTGGTGAATCTCCCTTTAGTTTTCGCATTTTCTTTGCGCCACTCTCTAGATTTCCAGTTTCCATTCTTAGTTGTTCTAGACTTTGGATTCCTTTCCCAACGCCCACTTCTGTAATTGAGTGGTATTCAAACGGTTGCGGTGTTTCAGGTCCGCGCATTAAATCCTGAAGAATTGATTTTTTATCACCAGCCAAAGCTGATTCATGAACGATTTCAAAAAGTATAATTCTCACCAGACGTCTTAACGCCGCTTCGTTGTTCCAGCGTTCCATACTTTCATTAAATTCGACTTCTTCTTGTTTATTTGAAAACTGACTAGGCCTAACGGGCTTAGGAGGTAATTTTACTTTCTCTAGGAGTCCTTCAACCAGCTCATCGACTTCTTTGTACACGGCCAGTTTTTCGTCTTCTGCTACTGCTTTGCGTTCTTTGAGTAATTTAAAAATGTAACCCATCATGCGGCGAACGTGGTTTATATCGTGGTACCAAAAATCAATAGGAGTTTGATAATGGCGATCCACACGAATAGTTTTAGTTTCCACTCCCACAAAACCAATGAGGACGCCTCGAACACGAATCAGTTCTTGAAATCCTAAAGCATGAGTAGTGGGCCATACAATGACTTCTGGATTTCCGAGAATATCAAATGAGTGGTACTTATAGCGATCAAAATGGTAAAGCGGCTCAATCATTCGAGATTTTGGATCAGCCTTAGAATCCCAGGACCGCTCGACAGCTTGAGAATCCGGATTTTCAATGAACTTACTTCGTTCTAATACTTCAAAAAACCGAACAGATTTGTAAATCGCTTGAATGGTGGCCCGATAGGGAAACATAACCTGGTAGGGTTTGACAGTCAGGCTGCCATTAGCCTGCTGCAGTTGAACTTGTTTAATTACATTAACGGCCTTTGAGTGCATAAATCGCAGAGCAGGATTATTTTCGATATAACTGAGAGTGGCCTCCGACAGTAATTCTTTTTCAATTTTTTCAACCGTCGGTTTAAATTCATAAAAACTTGCATTTTCGCCTTCCCTTTGAAGACGACGCAGGAAACGACGGTATTCTAGAAATGGGTTTTTTACCACTCGTTTTTCGGGCTCAATAGAGTTGGCTAAAGTTGAAGACGGACCCACATTAAATTTTGACCTTTCAGAGGTCAATGCTGAAAACCAACTTGCCTGATCGCCATTAAAAATCTGCTTCAATTGCAAATCTTTACCGCTGACCGATTGAACCATTTCAAGAAATTCAAGGCTTTCAGCAAAAGCGTCCATAGTGGGCCGATACGGAAAAGGTTCTTTGAAAGGGATCTCGTAAGGGTAATCTTCCACTTGGACATTAAATTTCAAATCAATATGAAAAAAACTGGTTAGAACCATTTGGCGAACCCGTTCTAATTCTGGATTAGTCCCAACTAATTGCAAAATCTCTGGTGAGTTCAGTTTCTGTTCTAAATGCCGAACTAAAGGTTTTAGCTCGGCAAACGAAGTCAATTCCCCTTCCTTTGCTACCTTTGTATTCACAGCCGCTAAATCCGACGGCGACAAAGACAACAAAGAATTTGCAAGAGAAACACGAGTCAAAAATATTAGGCAAAGCCATAAAATGCTCAATTTTGTCATATATTATACAATACCCTTCTAAAATCGAGCCAAACTGCCAGGTAAACGGTGCCTCCGCTCACCAGCGAAAACTCAATTTTGACTGTAAACTTTTTAGACACTTGGCATACCAAATTTGAGAAGGAATATATTTAGAAAACTAGAAGATCATTCAAACTTTTTAATAACTTTTCATAAATGACTTCGACGTCAACGCCAAGCATCAGCTTTTTTCTAAAACAATGGCTCTTACTTTTTCATTGAGTCTGTCTCGGAAGAAACGGAAATTTGTGTCGCGCTTAAACTTTCTAAAGCAATATTTACTTCATCGATTTTTGACCAGTAATACCTATCAATGAATCGTATCGCAGAATCGTAGCTTTTCTTTTCACTTGGTTTAAGTTCGGCAATAAAGTTTTTCGGGACTGAAAACTCTCTTTGGCAAACATTTTTAAGCTTACCCAACCCCAGGTCCGGTGCCGCAAATTTTGCTTGGAGATTGCCAAAATCATAAATAAGTATTGAGGATGCAAAGGTGCAAAAATAGTTATAAAGATTTTCAGCGTTAAATACCTGAGATTCAATATCTAAAAAAAATGGATTTTGTTTGGCAGGCATGATCCTCAAAAAGAAATACCAATCCGAAAGTTGCAAGGATGCGAGTCGTGCCAAGGCATCTAAAACAACTTGCCACCTCATTAAATTTGATTCCACAAGCAATCCAATTTCTTTTTGAATTCCAGCGCCATTTTTCAATATTTCACTAACTTGATTATTCAGTTCCGCGATCCGTTCATCATTTTTTTGAATAACTTGTCGACTCGTAAATATTTTTTCCATGTAAACATCCATCAGTGATTCGCGATATTTAACGCGATCAAGGAGCCCATTTTCTAACGAAAGCGCAGCGGCACTTGAATTTGGTTCAGCCAATAGAAATGGCAATTTTAGTTCGGTTTGAGTGCCGCCAGTTTCCCGCACCTTAGATACATATTGATCCTTCATCCATTGGGTCAGTGAATATTTTTGATCGTCAGGTACAGCTAAGGTCACAGCACCACCAAGTAACCCAAATCCTATGGAACCCCAAAGAGTCGCCGCTACAGCCGGTGCCAGCACGGCCCCTGCTGTATTTACAGTGCTCATCGCCGTTACGGTAATCGCGAAGCTTCCATTGTAAATTCTCAACCTTAACGCATTGTAAAGCCAGTCCATTCTTTTTGATTCTGTAGATAAAATATCTACTAGATTTTCAACAGTTGTAAAAAGAATTTTCTGTCTTATCCGGTCTTCTTTCGTTGCGGTACTAGTTTTCATGGCGGCAATCGAATGGAAAAGACTTGTCCATAGCTTATTTCTATTTGTTTTCAAAAATTCAACTTCCTCTGGTTCCGTTAGCTGAGAATCCAGAAGATTTGTCGACTCTTTCCAGAGCTGTGCGCCAAATTCCCAGCCCCCAAAACTAATTAAGGTATTAGCAAGAGTAACTATAAACGTTTTTAAAAACGCCGCCAATTGAAGTGAGTTAACAAATGCGCTGGCTTGGCTTAATATAGGTTTAAATGCCCAGTGCGTGAGCCCTGCAGATACCATGGAATTGATAATTTCTCCTGAATCTGCAAGTTCTGCAATTGCCTGTTTTACCTCTTTTGAATAGGCCGCGCGATCAAAATCTTTATTCGTCACATTGGCCGTATGCGAGCGTTCTTCTGCCATACCAATCAGCGTCAGTGACCATACGAGCACATAAAGTTTCACAACTTCAATGCCTGAACTGGCAAAACTAGCACCAATGTTTTTAATTTCAAGGGCTCGCTTAATGTCAGAGGATTTAGATTTAAGAAGTTGTTTTTGATTTTCAGAAAGAAGTTGGTAAAGATTTAAACTTCTATTAGCAAAATTAAATCGACTTTGAACGTCTGGATTCGCTCTGAACCAGCTTTGGCCGCTCGTTTTTGCTTTTAAAGATTGATACTTTTGTTTTAATAAACGAAACGAGGCTCTATTTTGGGCGTCTGATTGAGAATCTCCTGCCCACACGGAGGTAGGCAGGATAAGTTGTAGGATTAAAATAAAGGAAATCATATTTTTTAACATCTGATTCCTTTCTGAAATAGCATGACTAAAGTTCGAAACTATCTTTTTCCACCAGCGCGCGTTGCTGCGTCCATCGCTTTAGATTCAACGGAACGAGATACTTTTCCACCTTCAATTAAGACTCCCTGAGTCTGAACTAGTTTCATAATGCCGCTGTTCTGACTTCGAGCTGTCTCAATCGCTTTGTAGCGCGCACTTCCTTTATCGGCGATTTCTTTGCTAAGTAAATCTGCGTAATGAGCGTCCATAGTAAGCAATACTTTCGTGTAATTCAATAGTCGATTAGAAAATTCAATTATACGCACACCATTTCTATTTTCAATTGCCACTCGTCTAAATTCCGCTTCGGCACTTGCTATATTGGCCTTCGTTAAATCGGTCGAGCCTGCCTTATCTGCAGCTTTGGCATCATTGAGGGCTGTCTTTGCTGCCGCAACTTTTTTACCATCGGCACCAAGAGATTTTTTAATTGCATCAATTTTACTTTCATCACCATTGGCATCGGCAATGTCTTTAACGAATTTCTCTGAAGCTGTGACTAAATCTTTATTTTGAACATTAAATCGACTTGCAAATTTAGCCAAATTAGAAGTTTTTAAAATCTCAGGGCCCCTGTTTGCATCGATCACTACTTTAATCTGCATAGCCTCTAAATTTCTTGCGAACGCTTCGTTGCTTCCAGCAAGCTGCGCTAACACCATCAGTAAGTCCGATCCGCCTTCAACGCCCTTATGAGCGGCAATTTGACCAGTCGATGTACCTTCGCCAAGGGTAGTATTGATAACAATTTGAACTTGTTTGTTGCCAGTAGTTCTGTTTTCAAGTGCCATACGATTAACTTCAGACATAAGCATCGTTAATTCTTCAATGGCAATGACGCCGCCTTCGTACGCATTGTGATTAATTGTTATACTGTCGCTGTTTATTCCCATTTTAACTGCTATTTTTTTGGCTTCAGTAAGGACACGAATTGTTTCTGACATTCCATCAACCATTAAATCCCAGGCGCCATCTCTTGGAATCAAAGCCAAAACATCTAATTTTGTTTCGATGTCCCCAATGTAGGCCAATGCCGTATCGGCAACTAAGCCAGTTGAAATAATTGTTACTTTAAATTTTGTTTTCATTTCTTGAATAAATTCTGGAGTCATGGCCTTTATAGCATCGCCAATACCTGAGGTGGTTCCGCCGCCAATTTCAATAATAGTTCCGCCGCGTCCATTTGTTTCTTGGCTGATTCGCTGGGCCTGTGCCCGCACGTCGGCCTGAACTTGGGCCATTAAGGCTTTAGGGTCCGCATAGCCAATAGCGGATCTTCCGCTTCTTTGATTAACTTCCACATGGGTATCAACAACTACTTTTGCGTTTCGATCCCCGCCTTGCGCTTCCAGATGTTTTTTTAATGCCTCTTCCATTAGTCCGGAAGCACTAGTCGCAATTACAGCATTGGGATTGTGCGAATTCAATAAAGCTTGCATTTGTTTCACTTTTTCAGGGTCAGTCGGTTTTACAGTCCCTGCCAAATTTCTTTGCTGAGTGTGATTTTGTGAAATTCTAGCGGCATGAACATTAAGATGACCAACTAATAGATAAGTAGAGACAGCTAAAACACCAAATCCGATAAAACCATTTTTAATTGCGTTCATATATTTAATTTCCTTTTTGAAATTGAATTGTTTATTTTTTACCATCACTCATACAGTCAGCAGAAATTAGGCCCAATGGCCAGCGTAGCCCCCACCCCTCCTAACCAGCTGAAAGGTTTCGAATTTCCTCTGAATCAAAAAATCCCAACATGATACCTTCAAACCAGAATGGCTAGGCAACTGTCTAAACTTTAGACAGATTTAGCGACGGACTAGACACTTAAATCGGATTAATTTTCCGGAGGCCAATTAGTGGCCTAAAAACATAGATTTACTCGATAAATTGGACCTTTTGCGGTGGTCTCATTTTGATATTAAACCGAGTTAAATAGGTGATGCATTTTCGCAAAACTATTTTTCTATTCTGTTGGTTTTTCCTTTGGGAAAATCAGAATGTTCACGCCGCTAGCACCTGTTCGACAGGCGACTTTAAAGAATCTTTATCATTCTTGCATGACTATCTCTCTTGTATCTCGGGCAATAGCACTGACTGTACTACCATTTTAGATTCTACCGGTTTTAATCTCGCAACTGCGGGGGGTGCCGTAGTTGGCGGAATTAAATTAAGCGAATACAGTGCTCGAAAAATAAATTCAATTATTAAAGGAATGTTAGTAGATGCAAAAAAGATGGCCCTAGATATAAACTATGTTAATAAAATTGAAGAGCAAGTCGGCGGTCAAGCCCTTGATCATTTTGTGGCTGAAAATGGAGATACGGCTGAGCGTGCCTTAACTCACGTAAAAACCAAGCTATCCGTTTTTGACGGTTTAAATACACTTACTGAGGAGCAACAGGTCACTAAGGCCATGCTTAGCCAATATCAAAATCAAATACAAAATCGAATCGCCTACGCAAAAGAAAACGCTAGTATAATAAAATCAACAGTAGAGGCCGCGAGAAATTTAAATGCGGGGGTATTAGAACAACTAGAGTATTTGGATAAAAAAAGTGTTGACCTGCAAGTTCAAATTCAATCACGTACTTTTTCGGATAGTGCAGAAAGAGAACTAAAGGCTCAATTAAAAAAAATAGAAGAACAACGACGATTGGCACTGTCTACATTTCAGAGTATTGAAACACGGCTTGAACCCGTTGCTAGTCGTTTTAACCCAGTTGTAGATGAACAGATTCGCAAACTAGAGAAAAAAAAACTAGATCAACCCTATAGAAAACGACTGCTTCAAGAAGAAATAGAGGCACTTAAAAAAACCAAAATAGTGCCCGATCCGAAAGCCGCGGGAAAATATTCTAGACTAATGTATACTGCTAACGCTGATATTGGAATGAGCATAAGTGATGCAAACGGAGCTTATAAACTAATGCCTGAATGGGGGCGACAAAATCGACAAAAAGCATTGAAGGCTTTTCCAGAACTTTTGCAAATGGCAATAAAGGAGAATCCCAAAATTGTGCATGATGAAGCCGCACTACTTCAGCGGCTAGCTGAACTTGAAGGTGGAAAGGAGCGATATCTAAGGGACACCCAGAAACGTCTAATTGATACTTACGAATACGAGCGAAAAATGAGCCACATTTCTAAACTGGATCGGCCAGATTTGAAATTGCCAGTCGGGAAAAACGGTCAGGCCTATGATAGATACGTTGAGCTCACGCCCGAACAAAATCAGGGTCTTCAAAAAATTAAAAAAAATTGGATCGAGTTGGATGTTCCCTACTCGCAACTTTCTGAAAAAAACCAGCAATTGACCTATTCCCAGGTAGAAAAAACATATCGACTATTTACAATTGATGGCATTAAAAATAAAAGAATAAAAGAGTTACTATTACGAAATCCAAAATTAGGCCTTTTAGCTCGCAAGGCGGTTCGCCTCGGCGGGGCCGGCCTTGGTTTGGCACTTTTTCTTTTTGAATACAACGATCTCGAAGAGGCCGTCTTATCGGGAATTTTTCTCAATAGTTACGCTCAAAATAATTGGCAGGGCATTATTTCAAGCCATTGTCGATTACCTGACGAAATCGCGTTGGGGTCTAAAAACTCTGAAAACCAGCCGTCTAAATGGTTTTGCGGTTGTGAGAAATTTTCTCGAGACGTTTTAGAGGTCAGCAAGCAGTGCCAAGTACCTCCGCCTAATATGGACTCGGAAACTAGGCAGCAGTGTCAATTGGCGATGAGCTCTGGCCGCGATCGTGACTTGCTAATGGCAAAGGCCCTCAAAGAATCAAAAGGAAAAGAATCAAAGATCAAAGATCCTAAAATGATGGAAATTTTTAAATCGGGAATGGGTTGTGATGTCCTAAAAAACTACCCTTCTCATTGTAGATTCACTACAAAAGATATTACAACTCAGGGTTTGTATTTTATGTCTATTATAAAAAAGGAGCACCTTGAACCCGAGGTAACAGAACTTTGCCCCGACGTGTGCAGTCACTGGGTAGATGTCGCGAACAACAAGCTTAAGGAAATCGGAAGCGTGCTCACAGCCTTTCCTGTGCCCAAAAACAAAAAGGAAAACAAGGCTTCTATGTCCTGCGATTCTACCTTTTATTCAGGGCCACCACCGACAGATCCTCTTGAGGCAGATAAGTGGAAACAATGTCAGCCTCCCATCCAGTGTCGGGCCGACGGTTCCGTGCGAGTCAATGTCATGAGCACATCAACGAGTCCTGAATATTATGAGTATCAATACAATATGGAAACGATGAGCCTGAAATCTTCGAAAAACTATCGATTAAATCGTTCGTCTTCGCAGAACAAAGGACTTTCAGTCCCTTTCACGGCTAGCAAGCCTCTGTTTTCTTATAATTTTGACGAATTAGGCAGCCTAGAAAAAATAGATCTTTACGACTGGAATACCGGTGCAGTCAAAGAATCTATCCCACCTGAAAAAATATTTGGAAAATTCGAAGAATACGCTTTTAATGCCAATACTCAATTTTTAACTGGGCGAGATACAGGTGAATACGCCATTGGAAAACGACTTGAAATATTAGTAACTGGTTCCCGAGTAAAAAAGTATTGCTGTGAAAATGATTGGAAATGCGAGGACGCCGATGGGCAACCACTTTTTTTGAAAGATGGTGAGGTCACTAAGTGAGCCAAGAAAAGAGCTGAATCAAGTCGATCGAAAAAATATACTGCTAACACTAAAACGTTTGATGAAAATCAATCAGGCCACCCGCAGGCTGTCCATTGTTAAATAATACAGTTGGAATCAACGAATGATGTCCAAAGGCGGCTCTTCCAAAAAGAATTCCAATTGTGGCTCCGGCTGTTACATCGCTAAGCCAGTGCTTGTCGTCAGAAATCCTACTTAGCCCCGTAAAAACCCCCATAAACCAAAACGGAATCGATTTTTTCCACCCATAAGATTCTGCCATACTTGCAGCCAGTGAAAAGGAAGCCTGCGTGTGCCCCGAGGGAAACGATACGGATTCGCTCGCATCGGGACGTTCGCGATGGGCTGAGTATTTTAATCCTTGCACGGCCACACTTCCTAAAACAAACCCTTCTATTCCTGCAAGGGCATCGTCTGGATCAAAAATATATTGCGTGCCCAAAGCTAAAACTTCTGGAATTCCATTGCCCCAAACCTCACCGACCTTTGAAAATGACGGAGACATCCACTGGTGATCTTTCGCCCCGTCTCTAGTCTGCTGATCAAATTGGTGGGCCACTAATGTCGCCACCGTTCCAATTTCCAAAATTAAAATCCCTTTCGAGTCAAACGCATCTAAAGTCGTTTTTTCAAAATGCTCGGGCAAGGTATCCGCGCCATTTGCAAAACCAAAGGCAGGAATAAACGCAATTATAATAAATATTTTACTTAACACGCGCGTCTGCAATCGAAACCCAGCGTCTTTTAATTTGTTTAGTCAGGGAGGTACCTAACGTCGAATAAAATTTTGAAAACTCTGGAGAAGCCGACAATTCTTTATCAACTTGGGGCAATCTAAAATACGGCAGCTGAGGCGATAAATGATGAAGAGCATGGTAATTCGAATTCAATGGCGCCCACATAAACGTGTGCCAGCTAGTTTTCACATTAACACTATCTTGAATTTGGCTTAACACTGTTAACGAGTTCTGGCCCAAATTTTTATAATTGTGGACAATTGAAACCCTAAATTGATTTAACACCGCAATTGAAACTTGAAGAAAATACCAGGATACAAATACGTAAACAGAAATCTGAAAAAAATAAAACAAAAAAAATAAAACGAGGTAAAAGGCGAACAGTTGTCTATGCATTTCTCGAAAGGAATCTTGGATTGCGCCTGAAAGCACTATTTTTTTGAATCTAGGGTTTATTGTCAAAGTCGAAAAATTCTTTACTAAATAGGATTCAACTTTTTTGGAAACCAAGCAAATTGGAAGTAAAATCAAATAACGAATGGACTGAAAGATCGGAATAAAAAAACCAAAAAAAAGAAACACTACCCAACCAAATCGATTCATATAATTTTCTGGCAAATATTCGGGATCAAATGCAGAACCATAGGAATTCGCTCGGTGATGTAAATTATGACTATGTAAAATTGATTCAATAGGTGTTAAAAGGGGAAACCCAGCTAAAATATTCCATACAACCCCGAGCCAAACAGGGGTTTTAGTGTGGGAAAACTCATGCATGAAAAAAAGTGCTCGAAACAACAAAACTGTAGCAACCCAAAATAAAGGAATACAAATAATTAGGCTATCAAATCTAATAGACAACAGCCAACATGCCCAGCCTAATGCGCTTGTTAAAAAAAAATCACGCTGCATTTTGTCCGAATCTGGTTCGCTGTAGCGTTGAAGTATTTCAGTAATCGAAGTCGGAAGCTCCATTTCAAAAGTCTATTTGAAAAGGTTTAATCAGGCAATGAATCTAAAAATACCTCACGGCCCTTGCCACCAAAGTGTTTCGGTTTTAACCTGGACTTGCACCAAGACGGTAACGGCAAGGAAACAACCAAGTTATGATACAAAATATAAAAAATCGCGCTCTCTTGGCCCTTGCTCTTCTTTCCGCTTTTACCGGCATTGTTGGTCTATTTTATTCGGTCCAGCTTCCCATTTTTAAAAGCGAAGACGAGTACCAAAGTAAATACATGGAAATACGTCCAGAATTATCCCGAGATGAGGCCTTCAGGCAATTTCAAACACTGCGCGATAGTCAACTTACTAACAAATTTAAAATCCAAGACTACAGCGCCACCGCGATTGCTTTTGGTGCGATACTTTTAATCCTAACCCTGATTGGACCCACTCGGCTTAAATCTCCAAAATCAAAATGGACTTTGGCTGCCATTGGCATCGGCGCATCAATACTAACATCGGCAGCTTCCCTTTTATCACTATTTATTGATTTTGTGCGTGGTGAATTTCCCTGGTGGGCCGACACTATAGCCATTGCACTTTTGACCCGAGAATTACCCTTTTTTTTCTTAGCTGCACTTTGGAGTTGCGGGCATCTACTTTTTTTACGAGGACGTTTTTCAACCTCTCAAAGACTTTTAACCATTACTTCGATTAAATCCAATATTTGGCTTTCCCTAATAACTTTGGCATCCTTAGGATTCGTAGTGGAAGAATCGTATTATGGGCGGTTTACCATAATGATTCCGGGCAGCCTCTGGATTTATTTTTATCTTTCTCTTGCGGCTGGCAAGTATAAAGAATTAATAATTTGAAAACCCCTGAGTCAGGCGGTGAAAATGACTCAGTTTGAGTCTATAGCGACAAAAGAGGGAAAAACCCAATTTGCATTTGATAGATTGCGTTTAACTTTCGTCTTTTATCAGCAATTCGGCACAGTCGATTTTGAAACTTCTTAATTTCCAATCTTATAAGCGGCAACTGTGTCACATCAAATCCCAAGCTAGTTGCTGCATGATGACGACGCTCTAATTGGCAATTTTTTATGGCGGCCACTGATAACTGTGCAATATTAATTTGATTTCTTTTTTGAGTTTCTGAAGTTTTATTAAAAAAAGTATTCCCAATTTTAAAATCCACAGTCATCTTACCTAGACTATTTTTTTTAACGATCCCTGCGCCAAGCAATTTCTCTAATGCCAGGGAAAGTTCAGTTTCGCTTATTTTAAATGCTTTTGCGGTTAATGCAAAACTCGAAATTCGTTTATTTACTCTGATTAACTCTATCAGGGGATAAAAATACCAATCACTGAAAAGTTCATTGTCTTTAAAATCCACTTCGTCTTTTTCTTTGGGCAAATCTAATTTAGAAATGAGATCCATTCTAAGATCACCACTAAGCTTGAGGGTCTCTGCAATGGCCAACAATTTTCCACTGCTGAACTTTTTCTTTCCTTGAATAAATTTACTTAAATGCGAAGGATCGATTCCACAACGTTGAGCCATCTGCCTCAACGACAAAGACGTCTTATTTTCCAATCTGGCTTTCAATTCTAAACGTATTTTATTTGTTGTAATATCAATCATAATTTTCCTAACCTGACATAAAAACAAGCCAAAGGAAACTGAAAAATTCGCGCTGTTTTTGCTTGTCAAACCTTAATAACTTCGAGGCTATTGCGTTTTTTTTGCAACTGGAATCCATTTAAATATCCAAAATTGCGAATTTCATTGTCATGGACCTTTAATCTGGGTTCCACACTATTAATATTTTAGGGACCTGAATACTCACTTTTTTATTGCTGATTTCAACTATAGTTTTCTATTCTAAAACGGGTATTTAACTTCAGCACAAAAAAGGAACCATCTATGAAAAGTCTTTCAAATATAGCATTTATAGCAGCGGCATTTGTTATTTTCTCTTTAGGGCAAGCCCAAGCAACCTATAACTATCAGGTTGATATTGTTAGCGGTACAACATTTGACGTTTGGCCCACTGTTAATCCCGACAATACGGTCAGTGCCTACTATCATTTCTGGAATGCGACCACTCTTTATGGAACTGGAACTGTCGACGGCTACTATATTGTGTGGCCCGAAACCCTTAATGTAACGATGGATATATCAGATTTTAAAACGGCGTATTTGACTAAACACCTTACTGGTTTTAAGGTTGCTTGCACCACGCCACAAAATGTTGTAACCACAGCCATTAATTCAACAACCACGTGGGTCTGGCATTATTTCAATCTTTCGCAGTGTCATTTTTCAAGCCTAAGCATTAAATAGATTTAGCCATACAATAGAACCGTATGTTAACAGTGCTAGGGCCGCGTAGGAAATGTTCAAAATTCGAAAACTCTTGTATTGATAGCTTAAAAACAAAAGACCAATAATTACCACTGCATTTAGAAAATGCAGTGCCCATTTTATTGAAAGATAATTAAAACTAATGGCAAAGAGAACGACCCCTATTAGGCTACTAGTTAAATAGACCACCTGAAGTGTATCAAAGTAATTTCCCGAGACCACGCCTCCACCATTTGAATTATCTTTAATTAGAAACGTTAATAATAACCAGGCAATAAGGCTTAATAGGGGTTGTGTTAAGATTAAAAAGTCTAAAGGTCTATTCACCGACAATCCTTTCAATTTGGCATCTACACTGTATACTGTCGGTTCAAAGATCTTTCTGTCAAAAAAGAATCTTCGTGGGTCTAGATTAAAACAAGATTTTACTTAGATTTTTAAATTCCATACTAAAATTGTCTAGTTCTTTTGGTATTATAAAACAATAGGAAACGAGACTCTGCCAATCCACGAATTGCTATTTGGATTGACACTATTAAACGAATCAGACCTCAATCTGTCGAACTCGCTTTAGCGTCGTAAATGACAGATGACCTTATAAAATCTCCATTTTAATTACTCTTATTTTTCATTTCTTTTGCTTTTGTAGCCGCTTCATCAGATAGAATCTCAACTTTGTGTTTTATTTTTTTCCCGAGACACTGCATTTTTCCGTCAACAAGCTCGCACCCCTTATCTTGAAGATTTTTATATGTTTTCTTAACTGCGTTACCTGTTTTTTCAGCTACCACAGTGGCCTTTTCAGCTACTGTTTCCTCTGCTACTACGGCTTGGCTATAATAGGCTGAAAAGAGAATGGCTGTTATGGCCAAAGCCATTTTTATTTGATTCATGTTCGTATCCTTTTCTTAATTGTTATTTATAGTTTTATAAATTTTTTATATTTAGATAGCAGACGCTTGTCTACTTCGTTGGTTAACTGCTTTTCTAAAACAGGAAACGTAACCTCTTCTTCTTGTTTTGTGTGATGCTCGACCAATTCTGCGATCAATTTGGCTTTAGCTCGCCAAACTTTCTTTTCTACCAAAGAAACTTTTTTAAGCTCTAAAAACAAATCTTCGATTATAAGGAGTTTTTCTTGTCCTTCGAGCGCGATTGACTTTAAACTTGCCTCTCCTAGCATATATTCATATATGACGCTCTCTTCGCGCCGTATATGAAAGATGAATTCGGTGGCTAGTTTAGTAAACGCTTTTTTAATAACTGCAATCGTGGCCTGGTCATCTTTTAAAATATTTAAGGAAACCCGATGGCTGCGATGATCGATTCTCAATGTTTCTAATAATCCACCGGGCAAGATCATGTTGTTTCCTTTATTTAATTAAACGTTAAAGCTACAATAACTGCGTTGGCTTTCGCCCTGTAACGAAGGAGGCAACACACGAAAGTGCCGCCATGCCTAAAAATACCCAGAGTAAAACATACCCAATTTCTAGAGACAGTCCGGCTATGCCATTAGCTCCTAAAAAGTAAGCGACAAGGGCCAGAATAAAAAAACTAATTGCTGCTCGTACCATAAAAACCTCCTTGTTAATTTCTTGTTAAATTTTAGTTAGTTTTGCACAGTCTTAATGATCACATCGACACGACGATTTTGTGCTCGTCCTTCTTTAGTTTTATTTGTTGCAATTGGCTTGGAAAATCCAAAACCCATTGATTCAATTTTGTTGTCTGCCAATACTTGATCCGCATTAAAAAATTTAGCCACGGCCTTTGCCCTTTTTTCTGAAAGCACTTGATTGGTCGCTCCCGTTCCAACGCCATCAGTGTGCCCTTCAACTGTTACGGCTGTAGCCCCTAGCTTTTTTATCACTTCTTTTACTTTGGTTAAAATCTGAATAGAATCGGCTGGCAAATCAGATTCACCGGATGCAAAATTCATAGTTTTAAGCCGAATTACCAAATTTCCGTCTTGGCGATAGACATCTGCTTCCGTTTTTCCAAATTGAGCTTCTGCATCTGTAACAATTGCGTCTTCTTGTTCACGGTGTTTAAGTGCAGAATTCTGTCCTTTGACCATCGCAAGGTTTACTCCTTGTTGAACCAATTGTTGGTCTTTGTTTTTAGATTGTAACCGAGCATCGTTCGCAGCAGCATTGGCCTGACTGACATCCTTTTCGCGGGCATCCAAAGTAACAGCTCGTTGTTCAGGAGTTTGTGTTTTTGACAATTTTGCTGATTCTAGCAAACTCATTAAATGGCGAGCGCTTGTCATAGCCTCTTTAGTTGCAAGGCCAATTTGGGCCACGCTGTGACGATCGGTCTCGATCGTTTTTTCAGCTGAATTCAATTTTTGTTCGGCTTGGTCAAAAGCGGCAGGCGTCATCTTTTCAGCGCCTTTATCTTTGGCTTGTGCAATCACATTTCGAATTTCATCCAGGTTTGTCTTTTTAATCGCAAATAATTCCAAATCTAAATACTTCGATTGCAGAGCCGTCTTGTCTTCAGCTTTGACAGTCTTGCTATCGTCCATGTCGTCCGTGAAATCCCTAAATTTATTGTCTAAAGATGAAATTTCGCTACTATATACGCCTTTTGCACCCACCAATAGGGCCGCTCTTCTAGATTTTAAAAGATCGTTAAAATTTGGAGCCAATTGATTGGCTTCTTCGGTCGCTTTATTTAAATAGGATTTCGATATCCCCAGAGCTTCTAGCACTTCATCAGGAGCTTTTCCTTTTTCGTTGCTATTTTTAGCTTTCGAAAAAAACGATTCAGCCTTTTTTAGGGGACTAGACGCCAGCACATCAACTTGCGCCTCGTAGGCTTGATCTATCAACCCACGTTGAATAGAAATTTCGGCTGCGGGACTTGATTCTGAAGGGATTTTAACAGGCTTCAATTCATGCGCACAGCCCATAATAAAACTAAGCACACCAACTGATATACTAAATTTTGCCGCTCTACTGTATTTTGAAAAACTCTTGAACATTCTTTTTCCTTTTGTAAATGATTGTGGTTCTTTAATATAAATGGGTTTTGCAACACTCCAGCCGCGAAATCAGCACTTCAAATCGTTGTCAGGCGATCTGGCGAAATGACGTCCATTTAAAGAACGTTTGTCTAGAGTATTATTGGGACAGGTGCTAGAACAGATGCAACAAAAAGAGGCCCCTTGAAAATAACTCAACCGCAATTTCATATTGTTGTCGTCGACGACAGCAGACAGATTCAGGACCGACTAGAAACCTATTTCGTTGATAAAGGGTATCTGTTTTCTAAATACGCGGATGCAAATCTTGCAATCGAAGAGTGCCGGACTCACGGAGGCAGCTGGGATGTAATACTAAGTGATTTGCACTTGTCTACTATGTCTGAAGTCAATTTTACTGAAAAAATAAAAAAATGTAGACCCGAATTGCCAATCATACTGATATCACCCGAACAATCGGCAGATGTGGCTGCAGAGGTAGTAACAAAAGGCGCTTATGATTTTATTTTTGCGCCCATTAATTTTCCTCAGCTTTCGGTAGCTGTCGAAAGAGCCATTAAATTAAAAGCGATTAACACCGATCTTGAATTATTGCGTGAACAAGTTAAATTTTCGATTCCGTTACCTAAAGGAATTATTGGCAAGAGTCCAAAGTTTATTGCCGCTCTTGATGTCGCCCGTCGGGTCGCCCGCAGTAAAACCAATATTTTTATTTCCGGTGAAAGTGGCACTGGCAAAGAAGTGTTTGCACGTTTTATCCACAATGAAGGAAGTACCGTAAAGGGTCCTTTTATTGCTATCAATTGTTCTGCGATTCCTGAAAACTTGCTCGAATCTGAATTATTTGGGCATGCTAAAGGCGCTTTCACTGGGGCGCATGATAAAAAAATCGGATTGTTTGAAGCTGCAGAAAATGGAACTTTATTTTTAGATGAAATCGGTGACCTTTCCCTGTCACTTCAAGCAAAGTTACTTAGAGTCCTTCAAGAGAAAAAAATTAAACGTGTCGGTGAAAATCAATTTCGTGATATCAATGCCCGAGTGATCTCGGCCACCCACAAAAATTTAGCTGAAGAAATTAAACAAGGTACGTTCAGAGAAGATCTTTTTTACCGATTAAGTGTGATTCCTATTAACATTCCTCCATTAAGAAGCCGAGCTGAGGATATCATTCCCCTTGCTGAATATTTTTTGAAAAAATTTGCCGTTGAAAACAGTTCACCAGCGAAATTTTTCTCAAAGTCGGCAATCAAATACCTTTTAGAAAGCAATTGGCGAGGAAACGTTAGAGAATTGGAAAACGGCGTTGAACGCGCAGTCGTTTTGGCCTCTAAGCCAGAAGTGCAAGCCACGGATTTTTCTCGTTCAATTTTAGATGGCGACGAAGCTCCGGTTAGACAAATCCAAACCTCATTGGAAAATCAATTTGTAATCAGTTTCGATCATGAATTGCCAACATTAGATCATGTGATTCAAAAGTATGTAGAATTTGCGGTATCCCATCACGGCGGCGCAAAAGATAGCACGGCCAAGGCAATCGGTATTGATCGAAAAACTCTTTACAAGAAGTTGAAAATTGAATCCGACACGACATTATCAAATTAGTTTCTTTATTCTTGGTATGCTTGATGGCCAGTCAGATTTTGAGTTACAACGGTGGTAGCGGTTTCTGGTTCAGTTAATTCAGCACTAGGCTTGTTTAACCCGTCGACAACTCCAGCAATAAACGAGACAAGTAGTTTCTGTATATCGATTTCAAGATTTGAATGTCTTTCTCGTTTAATATTTTTTGGTTTGAATAAAAAAAAGCAATTCCAATAGACGCAATACCCATTGAACTTAAAAATAAAATTGAAAACAACAATCCATTTTCCAGAGTAAATAAATAGGCACTTGTTTTTTCGGCTATTGACACAATTGAAAAAATAATTGAAAAATTCGGATTTAATTTCATCGAAAATCCGTTTCATTTTATAAAAAAAGGCCTTTTTGAACTATTTCAAAGAGGCCCTGCATAAGATCTAGTTTCGGCGGGATAATATTGTCAGTAAGCTGCCCAAAACAATTCCAGCCGTTGCTGCAACGGCAAGGCTTTGAATCGGATTTTCGCTGATATAGTCACGCGAGGTCTTTACATACTCTGAAGTTTTCTGAGAAACACTATGGGCGGCACTCCCTAGGTCAGAACCAAAGTCATGGGCCATCGTTTCTAACGATTTTGACACATTTTGGGCTTTTTCACCCGGGGGAGGAGCGGCACCATTAGCTACTATTTCATGATTCTTATTTAAAAATGACATTTATTCCTACTTTCTTTCAGATTAGTTTTTTACGGCGTTTTTTACTTTTTTCACAGCGGCATCTTTTGCAACCACAAATCGTTGGGTAATATCAGCGAATTTCTTTTCAAACTGTTCTTTGTTTTCACCGTATTTTTGTTGAACTAAACCAGCTATCGATTTTATATCTCCTTTAGTTTGTTCGATTTCATCTGAGGTCAATTTGCCCCACGCCTTTTGGACCTCGCCTTTAATTTCTAGCCATTTTCCATTTACAGTGTCTTGATTAATTGTCATTACAATCTCCTTGTTGGTGGTGTTGAGTTCGTGATTTATCTTAATTGCAACGAATCGGCCATCTAGCCAACTGCCTCATTCGATTTGATCCTGAATTGATAACTCAAAAGGGATTATATTGAACGCAAAGGCTAAAAAGTACCCATCAGAAACTTCATTATAACATTTTGGTGTAGATTTTGAAATCCCAAACAAATACAATAAATGTAAACTTGTTTTAAATTTTAAATTGCTCGATTAATTGTAGGGGATAAACACATGAACTAGGATGAATTCAAAAATTGGTGCGAAAAGGAAACTGAAGAAGAACGGCATTTGATTTAGCCAAGGAAAAAGGCCACAAAGACATGATGGATTTATTAAGTTAATTGGGACTTTCTGTTTGGCTATTTTTTCAAAATTTTTAATTTGTCTTGAATCCATGAGTCAATTTTCCTATTTAAATATTGAAACGATACAGTACCTGACTCCAGTATATTTCCATGAAATTCTTTAATATCAAAATTAGTTCCTAACATTTTTTGTGCTTTTTTTCGTAAGTTTGATATTTTCATTTGACCTACTTTATAGGCAACAGCTTGGCCCGGGTACCTGATGTATCGATCCACTTCGTTTACAATATCAGCAGAATAATAGGGAAGATATTCGGTCATAAAATCTATAGCTTGCTGGCGACTCCAGCCAAAATAGTGTAGTTCAGTATCAACAACCATTCGTAATGCTCTTAACATTTCGCTAGTTAAACTACCAAATCGCTGGAAAGGATCGTCATAAAGTCCCATTTCATATCCCAGGGATTCTGCATACAGTGCCCAACCCTCAACAAAAGCTGTCCTATGACCAAATCGATTTGGACGGCGTGATGAAATTTCAAACTCTAGTGCTAATTGAAAATGGTGACCAGGCTCACCTTCGTGTAACATGAGCGTGGTAGCTTCGTAAACAGGAGCTGTTTTTAAACTTCCTACAGGAAGATAAATAGTTCCATAGGGCGCATTTTGGGAGGGCCAGTAATAGGCCGGATAAATATTTTTTGCCTGTAGATCAAATTTAAGTGGATAGATTGGGACTCGCGAAAACAAGCCCGACAGCTTTTTTTTTATCAAACCAGAAACCAGAAAATGTTTTGAAATCAAATCTTCGCTTGTTTTGAAATAGCTTTTTGGACTCGTGCGAATGAATTCTAAAAACACTTTGAATGTACCCGCTATATTGAGCTCCTTTTGGACTCTTTGCATTTCAGCTTTAATTCGGTGTATTTCTTTAAAACCAGTTTGTGCAATATCTTTTGGATTTAAAAACAGTCCTGACCAATCGGCAATTTTAAGTTTGTACAGTTCTGCCCCACCAGCAAGGTCTGATAGACCAGTATTGCCACGGCAAATTGGCAAATATTTAGTTTCAAGAAATGACACTAACTTTTGATAGCTAGGAATAATGGTTTCACGAATCACCTTTTCATAACGTCCACCAATCTCAGACTGCCCAGTTTGAAAACCTGCTTTTTGGTATTTTAAAACGGGTCTATAGAATGGGTTTTGATTAATTTGCGCAATTGTAGCGGGTCGCAATTTTGAAATGCTTGCTTTGACGATTTCACAACTATCTATAAAACCCTTAGCAATCCCTTTTTCTTCTTGGTAAATAAGCTGTTCGGAAACGCCACTAAACAGGGCCATTCTGGAAAGAAAATCAGTAAAATCGTTTTCTAATTTAAAGCTAAATAACCCCGCATCTGGGTCCGACATACTTAACATCAGGCCCGCAGGATCTATAGACGTCAAAACGAGGTATTTTGATATATCCAGTTGGTATCGCAAACTTTGTATTTTAAGTTCTTCTTCAAAACTAAAATAGTCTACCAATTTATCCTCTGATAGCGCATTTAGTTTTATACGATTTAAATTTGTCTGGAAACCCGCCAGAAAGACAGTTCTCCGATTTAAAAACTCTCTTGAAAAGAGAGACTCAAACTTAGAAACGGAAATTGGTATTTTTTGGGTCGACCCGGGCGCCCAATAGGGACTCAAACTATTGATTTCTAGCAAATAAGAGGCAATCAGGTTTTCAAGCTCATGATCAGATGAAGCTGCCATTGCACTACTAGAGGCTTTTCCAAACATAGGGAAACAGACAACGGCAAAAAAGAATAGAACGATCAGTTTCCTAGCGGAACCCATAGTATAGTCCTAGTGCTATTTGTAGACCAACAAATCGAATATGACCTGGAATAAAAACAGAGCAGGGCCTAAACTTCGATTCTTAAGCGATTAGATATGGTACAGTGTCAAATGAAACGACGATCCCAACTAATACCCAAAATCAACTATTCATGGGAAAATAAATTCCCCGCGAAATGGGAAAAGCGATTTTGGGTATCTGACATCAATGATAAGTTGGTTTTAGTGTCCGTTTTAGAGCGACCAGCTAGGAGAACTTTTACTTCAAACTTTTGCTGAGCTAAAATATCCTGAATAGGCTTTAGTGGAAGACCTGATCCAAAATTCAAATTAAAATACAGCGCTGAATAGAGATGGGCGTAGCCAACTACAACGATACCCTTTTCACATTTTTTTGTCCGAAAGGATTCGGTAATTTTCTGAGCCATCAATGAGCTTCGAACATTTGAATTTCGCATGCTTTCCACATCCCGTCGTGAATCATGCGGGTAAAGTTTATCCACTATTTGAAAGTAGGACGTATTTTGAATTTCGATGCCGTTTGAGTCCTCATCATATGCAATCACTGATATTTTATTGCGATTCAGAAAGGCCAAGGTCTCTTTGTTAAATGGATAGTTCACAAGAGGATCGGCTTGGTGACTTCTAAAATAGGTCTCTATCGAAGCCAGCTGGTCATCACGATAGCCGATTTTCCTATAAGAATTAACATACAATCGAGTATTTGTTTCCGAAATAATGAGAGAAAAGTCCTTAATGTTTTCTCGCATAATAGCTTCATTTAACAGCCCCTCAAGATCGCCTGAAATCTCTAGGAACAGGCAATTAAAATTTTGATAACGGAGAGCTGATTTTAGAAGATCCAAAATTCCGACAGCCAAGCCGGGGTTTTTATGATCCTCGCCTACAATTACAATCTGTGTATTTGGCTTTAGAACCTCATGCACAGCAAAATCAAACTGGGACGATCCGTCAGCAAAGACTGTCAAACCTATCGCCAACAGGGAAATAATTATCAAAATCTTCATCTAGTTTTGCCACAACCCATCTAAGAACCCCTACAAACCACATTGACCCAACAGCAGTTCCTAACAGCAGTTTCGATGCCATTCAATATTTCATTAAGTTTCTGCATAGCCTAATTTTAGCCCTCGATATTTAAAAGCAAATTTAGCGGCAAGCGCAAAGCATTTCCAAAGATGACCTCGGATCCATGGTTTGTTAAAATAAACCCATGAGCTCAGACTATTTGATTCAAAAAACAACTGAGTGGCTGGAAAACCGCAAAGTTTCCGACGTTGTAATTGGCTACAGTGGCGGCGTCGACAGTGCGACTACCTGTGCAGTATTGGGCCGCTGCCCCGTACACGTGCACCTAGTAGTGGCCGAGTCACCCAACCAAAGCTATTCGTCGCCAATGGCTGGCAAATGGGGAGCAGACAAGTTTCTTGAGTCTATAAATTTGAAAGCAACTGTCAAAGTTGTCAAGTATAGCCACCTTTTTGAAGATTCCGCAGCAAACGAAGCCGCCGCGCCGATTATTCGAGTAGCCAGTTTTTACGGTGCCAGTGCGGCCCTTCGTGAAAAGGGCGCAAAAGCATTAGTTGTCGGAACCACTAATTTTGATGAATCGGCCTATCTTGGATTTTGGGGCAAAGCTTCAGATGGCGCACACGATTTTTACCCGATTTCCCACTTGAATAAAAATGAAGTCAACGCTCTTGGAAAATCACTGGGTGTTCCTAACGAAATATTAATGGCCATCCCATCCGGAGATTTGTTATTTCAAAGGACAAATGATTTTGAAATGATTGGGGCCACTTACAATCAGATTTCAGAAATTAGCGTTTCCGTTGAAAATAATTGTTCTGATTTTGAACTTGAAAATCTTTTCAAGTCAGTCAGTAATCCAGTGCGATTTTATCCTCAAATTATTAACAATCATTTCAAATACGAACTTCCTTTTAGTGGCTTTCATCTAGACACTAGATTGGAAATTTTTCGCCTAAAGCATTACCCTAGAATTATAGATTTGGCAAAACGACTCCGAGGCATATTGTGAATCGACTTAATTTATTTTCGGGCGAAAAAAAACCGTCTTGGTCGCCCTCGTCCACTGTAGTTGCGAAAGAACCATTGACCAAAAAAACTTATCTGACGCCAAAATCCCAGTCTCCACCGTACTGTGAATTTTATTATGTATTGGATTCAGTTATGGATTCTAAAGAGTGTAACAGTTTAATTAATCAATTTGACCTGCAAGCTTTACAACCCGTTGGAGTGGATGGTTACGGCGAGGTTTTAGCGAATGGCATAGGATCTTACCGCGCCAATGCCTGGGCGCCAGAATTATCTGATCAACTTACTACGGTTATTAAACGTGCCCTTTCCGACGACTTGCATTTTTCTCCGACATCAAAGTTGGACGACTGTCTGTTTACAAATAGTATAAATCAGAAAGTGTGGTGGCCCCTTAAACAAAATGATTATCGATTTTTTGGCTGCACACCGTTCATGCGCTTTATGAAATATCCCTCTGGCGGTCGACATGTGCCCCACTACGACGCGCCTTTTAAAAACAGTGACCTCCATTATACGACCATCATGAGCTGGGTCCTTTATCTAAATACACCAAAAGGCACTGGGGGCTCGTTTCAATTTGTTGACGACGGACAATGGGATCAATCGCCAAGTTTAAGAAATAGAAGCGATTGGACTCGAATGGCCGAAGGAAACGAAATAATTGACGCTATCTCGCCAACAGAAGGCCGTCTGCTGATACTGCCCCACTGGCTTTGTCATCAAGTTGAAATGTATCAAAGTCCGAGTCAACACTGGCGCTATATTATTAGGGGAGACCTCGCCTATGAATGGTAATCAGATTTCCGAGCCTTGGTATAAGTCTCTTGCCAATGAGTATGGAGAATCCTTCGCTGTTGAAGCGGGCTATTTCCCAGAAACAATGCCTTGGACTAATTCATATTCTGAACAGTTTGATCTGATTTCAAAAACCAGTTTTCAAATAATCCAATTTTCTGGAGCTTTTTTTCCATTTCACGGCGGCCATCGAGATTGTATTCAATCCGCTATCGATTTCTTGAAATCTCCTGTTTTGCTTTTTTTACATATCGATCATAAAGAATATAGACACTCTAAAGGTACCTTTGACGAAGCCCGATTTCAGGATTCCTTTCAACTTACTGAAACTTTTTCTTCACTGTTTCCTGTCGAAACTCGTTTAATATTTGAAGACAAAATGCCGAATAGCTGTTCTCGAAATTTCACTCGACTGTACCAAGAAATAATGACTTTGAATCTTCACTCAGCAATTTGGTTTTTGGCCGGGGGTGACCGGGCTTCCTATAGTCTTTCATTTAAAGATCAAGGCCGCTGTATTATTTCAGGCCGTTCTGCGCATGCCAGCTTTTTTAAATACGCTAAAAACCAAAGTGAACGAATCGTATTCCTTCCAGGGTCCAATGCCATTTCTTCTAGCCAAATTAGGAAGCAAAATGGCCAATGAATTGCTTCTCAGAATTGTCGATTTAAAATATTTAAAGCTTCAAAAACGCCTATGCGAACTATTGAGTATCGAATTCAAAATCACTCTTATTGATGATTCTAATTCTATTGAAAAATACGAGTCTATTCTTAAAAAACATCCTGAAATTATAAATTTGTCGAGTGATGTTCCATTTGAAAAAACCAATCTCCAAGTTCCCGTTGTGAATTTTAAAATTTCACGGGTATTTAGTGATGAAGGCGAACAAGTAGGCTGGTTCATTCCCTCCCTGTCGCCAAGGCTATTCAACCTCGCCCTTTCTGAAATTACATCACTGCAGACGTTTAAGCCAGGCCTGTGCTGTGTCGTCGATTCCGATACTGCAACCGGCTCTACAAAAAATATTGCGCTCAAGCTTTTTGAGGGAGCCGATTTTTTTTCACCCATCGTTCTAAACAAAAACCAGGATCTCGTAGATATTGAAGACCTTGTCCAAGAACGAAGTCTCATTTGGAAAACCGGGTGCTTCTACAACGTAAGCTATTTGGCAAACCCCGTGTTTTTTAGTCGACGAACTTCCATTCCAATTCGAATGTATTCCGATGTGCTTTCAATCATACAAGAACTGGCCCCTCAGCCAGCGGCTGGGGGCATTCTTTGACTTCCGAACTTGGGGTCTGCCATTTGCTTTATTCTAAGCAATGATTCAAATACGATGCCCTAAATGCCAAAGAAAATTCAGACGATCTGCAAAATCGGATCATTTATTAACGAAAATTGGATTTTTCTACAGATCCTCAGATCGCAAATTCGTG